>NZ_JBSFWR010000083.1:0-39722 GCF_053594915.1 Kitasatospora sp. NPDC002543
CGGGGCGCTCGCGGCGGGGCGGGCGCGGGCGTACGAGCGGGGACAGGAGCGGGTGCGGGTGTGCCTGACGGGGCGTGTCGTCGTCCGAGAACCGCTCCATCCCGCCCGGAGGAAGACCATGCCCGAGAACAAGACGAGCTACACCTGGGAACAGATGTTGAAGGTGTTCGCCGCGACGGACCAGAGCGACGGCCTCCCCCAGCGGGGCGAGGTGACCGGAACCGAGTGGATCCAGGCCCGCTACCTGTTCACGGACAGCAAGGCCAACAACGACAAGCGCAAGGTCCAGAACGGCATCTCCAAGGGCGACGCCGGATACGACATGTGGGCCGAGTGGGTGTACCAGGTCGAGGGCGGCGGAACCTACAGCACGATCCTGGGCGTGACCTGCAACTGGCCGTTCTGGAACGGCAAGGAGGGCAGCGACACGCAGAGCCCCTGGGGCAGGTTCAACTCCAGCCCGGGGAAGATCCTCGGCCCGTCCATCTGGGGCAGCTGCTCCGGCAACGAGGCCACGGCACCCCCGACGCTCTGGGACGCCGCCCAGGCGATCTTCGACGCCGACAAGTACTTCGTGGACGAGCGGCCCACCCTGCACAAGTGGTTCACCGACGTGGGCGGCTCGGACAGCGAGTTCCAGGGCAGTGCCGCCGGCCGGTTCAAGGAGGTGATGTACGGCCTGGAGGGCGAGTTCATCGCGATGCACTACGGGCTCAGCGGTGACCTCAAGGCGTACAACGACCTGCCCGAGAAGGGTTCCGAGGCCGCTCCCAAGATCGAGTACGTGGACAGCCCCGTCGGCAAGGCCCTGAAGGCCGCCGGGGACGCCCTGAAGCTGCAGCAGCAGAACATGTACTACCAGGGCTTCGAGGTCTGGACGGGCAAGTCCGACCTGGTGACCTCCGGTGCGAGCAACGAGCACGGCGAGCACTGGCAGTACACCGACGGCTCGAACGGCGGCAGCTTCTCCAACCCGTACGTGTGCGTGCACTACGCGTTCACGGAGCTGGTCAAGGACCTCACCGCCGTCCTCACCCTCACCTCGACCGGCTCCGACGACGGGAGCGTCTCCGCCGATGCCACGGTCTCGGGCGGCGGGACCACCCTGTCGACCAACGACAAGGGCGTCGACAAGGGCGCCCTGGACGCTTTCGTCGCGAAGCTGGACGCCAAGGCGAAGGAGCGGTGGACCAGCTGGGTCGTCGAGAAGCTCGACAAGGCCGCGACCGACGCGGGGAACGAGCTGGAGACCGCCTACAACGCGGCGAGCGCGCTCCTGCTGCCGATGGGGAAGGTCGGGATGGACCTGCCCAAGGACAAGGTCGACCCCCCGAAGACCCCCGACGGCAAGGACGGCCCGGGTGGTGACGGCTCGAAGACCGACGTCAAGGGCCCCCCGGACATCGGCGGGACCGGGGGCGGCGCGGGCGGCGGCGCGGGCGGCGGGATCGGGGGCATCGGCGGCACGGGCGGCGGCACCGGCGGCAAGGGCGGGAACACCGGGGGCATCGGAGGGATCGGCGGGATCGGCGGGACCGGTGGCGGCGGCACGACCGGTATGGTCCCGCTGTTGGACAAGGACGGCAAACCGCTCCTCGACAAGGACGGCAAGCCGCAGATGGTCCCGCCCGGCACCCGGGTCAACGACAAGGGCCAGCTGGTCGACAAGGACGGCAAGCCCCTGCTGGACAAGGACGGCAAGCCCCGGACGGTGCCGCCGGGCACCGTGGTGGGCGGGCCCGGAACGGGTTCCAACGGCTCCACCGGGTCGGGCAACACGGGCATCGGCTCGGGCACGCCGTTCAAGGTGCCGCCGGGCTCGAAGAAGAACGACGACGGGACGGTCACCGCCCCCGACGGCACGCTGGTGAAGGACTCCAACGGCAACCCGGTGGTGCTCGGCAAGGACCGGACCATCGCCGAGGACGGCACCGTCCGGGACGCGAACGGGCGGCCGGTCTCCCAGTTCGAACAGCTGCTCACGGACGAGGAGCACGCCCTCGCCCAGCGGACCGGGGACATCCGCACCGGTGGCGGCGGGAGCAGCTGGAGCGGCTGGCCCGGATCGATCGGCGGGAGCGGGGTCTCCTTCGGCTCGGGCGGCTCCGGTACCTCCGGGTCCGACCTGTTCGGCGAGCGGCTGGGCAGCGGCGCGGGCTCCGGTCCGAAGACCGTCGGCGGGGTCGCCTCCGGCCCCGCGAACCTCGGCGTCGGGGGCCGGCTGGCCTCGGCCATGGGCGTCACGCCGACGGCCCAGTCGGCCGCCGAGGAGGCGGCCGCGGGCCGCGCCGCCGCGGGCCGGAGCGCCGTCGCCGGCGCCGCCGAGGAGGCCCAGCTGGCGGGCCGGGGCATCAACACCACCGGCGGCATGACCGGCCCGATGATGCCGCCGATGGGAGCCGGGGCCGGGGCCGGCGCGCCCGGCCAGGGCGAGAAGGAGCGGCAGCGCACCACCTGGCTCTCCGAGGACGAGGAGGTCTGGGGCACCGACTCGGGCGCGGTGACGGGCGTCATCGGCCGCTGACGAGCCGAGCGGTTCGGCGCCGGCCCGGTCCGGCCGGCGTCGAACCGCGGGCCCTGCCCCGTCCGTAGAGAGAACCGTACGGCCCCACGAGCCGTCGCGTCCCGGGCCCGAACGCCCGGGACGCGGGGCGAGGGCAACGGGACAGACGGGAGGCACGGGCGGATGACGTTCTCGTACGCCGAGCAGATCGAGCAGGCCATGGCCGCTCTGGCGGAACAGCAGGACCGGATGGCCGCCGCGGCCCAGGAGTTGCAGGCGGCCACCGCCTCCGCGACCTCCAAGGACCGGATGGTCACCGCGACGGTCGGCGCGCAGGGCCAGGTGGTGTCCCTGGTGTTCCACACCACCGCGTACCGCACGATGGCCCCGGCCCAGCTCGGAACGGTGCTCGCCGACGTGCTGAACACCGCCCGGGCCGACCTCGGCGAGCGGGTCGCCGCGGCGATGGGGCAGTTCGACGGACTGGGCGAGACCCTCCGGGCCTCGATGACGGACGGCACCGAGCTCGACGAGCTCTTCGCGCCGTTGAAGGCGATGCGTCCCGGCTACGCGGAGGCGGAAGCCGCGGAGGAGCGGCGCAAGCGCGACCGGCAGGAGGAGTTCCGTGGCTGACCAGCTGAACGTCGGCGGTGACATGGAGGCCAAGTTCAAGAAGTTCGCGCCGCTCGCGGACATCATCCTGGACATCCAGGACCGCAGCGCGAACATCAACGACGCCAACACGAACGCGGCCGGCAAGGACGAGATCGGCAAGACCTACCACGACAACGTGGACAGTGCGACGGCCGACCTGGTCAAGCTGTTCAACACGGTGGGCACCGAGGTGGAGAAGCTCGGCGTGAAGGGCCGGCGGAGCATCCGGATCCTGCACAGCGCGGACGAGGACGCCAAGCACCTGCCCTGACGGCACGTCCGGCCGCGGGGTTCCCGTTCCGGCCCCGTCCGCCGCGCGTCCTCTCGTCCCCCCCGTCCAGCTTCCCGTCCCACCGGCTCCGCCCGCGGCCGTGCGCCGCCCGAGCTCCCCGAACGCCAGGAGTGCGCCCCGTGTCGATCATGCTGCCGCCGGGTTTGGCGAAGTTCTTCAGCATCGCGACCGGCATGAAGTGGCCGGAGGCCGACGAGGACCGGCTGCGCGCGGCCGGGGACGACTACCTGGCCATCGCCAAGGAGGTCCCCGAACTCCGGGACTGGCTGCGGCGGTTGCTGGCGACGGTCCACGACAACGACGAGTTCGCGGGCGAGGCGGCCGACCGGTTCTACCAGCGGGTGCTGCCGCTGATCGGCGGCACCGGCGGCACCGACTACGTGACCTCGGCCGGCGTGATGGCGAAGCAGCTCGGGGACTTCGCCCACAAGGTGGCCAACCAGGTCGAGTACGCCAAGTGGATGATCATCGCCCAGCTCATCCAGCTGGTGGCCCAGATCGCCTGGGCGATCGCCATGCTGCCGTTCACCTTCGGAGGCTCGATCGCGGGAGTCTTCGCGGCCTACAAGCTCACGGGTGAACTGATCAAGCAGATCTTCATCTGGCTGCTCAAGCAGCTCCTGCTGCACGAGTTCCTCTCCATCACCACCGCCGCGGTGATGGACGGGATCATCCAGGGCATCCAGATCGGCAAGGGCCACAAGGACCACTGGGAGAGCGAGTCCTTCGTCCAGGCCGTCGAGATGGGCGCGATCAACGGGCTGCTCACCGGGCCGCTGGAGCTGCTCACCTTCGGTCTCGGCAAGGCCTTCGGGCGGATGCTCGGGCGCGGCCTCAGCAAGGAGCTCCAGGCCGATCTGAAGGCGCTGGCCGGCGCCGAGTTCAAGAGCCTGACGGAGAACGAGCTGAAGTCGCTCGGCACCGCCGAGCTGCGGGAGGTGGTCAAGCTCCTGCGGAACGACGCGAACCTCACCCTGAAGAACGCCATCAAGACCGTGGAGAACAAGGCCGCAAAGACCGCGGCGGAGAGCGCGGAGAGCGCGCTGGGCAGCGCGGTGCGCAACGCGGAGAAGAACGCGGCGGGCAACGCCGAGAAGGGCGCCCTGAAGGGCGCGGCGGGCAACGCCGAGAAGAGCGCGGTGAAGGGCGCGGCGGAGAGCGCCGAGAAGAGCGCGGCCAAGGAGGCCGCGGAGACCGTCGGCCAGGACGCGGCCAAGGAGGGCGAGAAGCAGCTCACCAAGGTCGAGAAGATCACCCAGCAGATGGGCGAGACCTTCGAGCAGCACCTCACGCAGCTCGGCGTCGACCCGCAGGTCTCCAACGCCGCCGGGCGGTTGCTGGTGGCCCGGATCGCCGGCGAGGGCGCCCGGTACACCATCGACCTCGGGACCTTCAACAAGCTGGTCACGACGCTCGTCCAGGCGAGCGGGAAGACGGAGTCCGGAGCGATCCGGGCCGAGCTGGGAAGCCTCGTCAAGAACATCGGCCCGATGCAGAAGGAACTCCAGCAGCTCGGCGGCACCACGCTGGAGGGCGGACTGAAGGAGAGCGTCCGGGCCACCAAGGACCTCGCGGAGCGGGCGGTGGCCCTGATGGAGGGCCTGCACCCGCAGACCGCCGGGCAGCTCCTGTACCGGCTCGGCGAGGGCGTCGGCGGCTACCTCAAGGGCGGCGTCCAGAACGTCGTCACCGAGGGCGCCTACAACCTGACCTTCGGCGAGGACCACACGTTCACCGTCAGCGTCGAGAGCTTCTACGGCGGCGTCGCCATGGGCGCGCTCGGCCACCTCGGGCACCTGGCCGCCGACCCGCTGCGGCTGAAGTTCGAGAACGTGACCCTCCCCAACGCCCTGCGCTTCCCGCTGGCCGTGGTGTCCACCCTGATGGGCCACCCGACCTCCCTGTGGGTCTCCCGGCCCGAGGGGGCCGGAGCCGGCGGCCTCGGGCACGGGACCGGACTGCCGGAGGGCATCCGGCCGGAGAACCTCAAGCTCGACTCCGACGGCTCCCTCGCGCCGTCCGGGGACAAGTCCGCGAAGCCGCCGGCGAGCACCTCGGCGAACACCCCGGTGAGGACGACCGGCGGGGACGCCGCGAAGACGCCGTCCGGTTCGTCGAAGCCCACCCCGGGGTCGACCGAGGTGGAGCCGCCGAAGCCCACCGCGGTGGTCGGCGGTCCGAAGGAGCAGCCGAAGCAGACCTCCGAACCGGTCCCCGAGCCGGTGACGGCCCCCACACACACCACGCCGCCCAAGCCGGAGGCGCCGGTCCACGTGCCGACGACCGGCGAGCCCCCGAAGCCGCCGCAGCAGCACGAGGCCGGCGGACACCAGAGCACGCCCGAGAACCAGAACGCCGGGCACCGGACCCCCGACCCGCGGCAGAACGAGCACCGGGAACCGGTCGAGTCGGGCGACAGCGGCCCCCTGCGGTACCTCGACGTCGGTGACGACTCCCACATCCCGCCGACCGCCGGCCACTTCCTCCCCCACACCGGGCCGGAGCGGCAGCCCGGCTGGGTCGCGGGCGCCGAGCCGAGCGCGCACGTCCTCGCGGTGCTGGAGAAGCTGCCCGTCGACGCCACCCGCTACACCGTCGTGATCCACACCGACGGCAGCGGCGAGCCGATGCCGCCCGCGGACCTCGCCGCCGTGGTCCGCGGCCTGGGCGACCTCGGGCACCTGTCGGGCAACCGCCGCACGATCGAGTTCGTCTCCTGCGACCTCGACGCCGGCCCGAACCACGGCTACGTCCGGCAGGTGATGGATCAGGTCTGGTCGAACCCGAAGTACGCCGACCTCAAGGCGGTGGCGGCCGACGGGCCGGTCTGGGTGGCGCCCGGGTTCACGGACCGGGGGACGATGGACACGGGCCCGGGCACCGGCCACGTGGTCGTCGCCCGGAACGTCGGCTTCGACGCGGACGGCCGCCCGGTGGTCGAGGGCGGCGGCAACTGGCACGAGTACAGCAAGGGCGACGGGACGGACGGGCCGAAGGTCCGCACGTACCCCTCGGATCCGCCGGCGCACTACACCCCCGGCGAGGTCGATCCGCGCAGGCCGGCGATGGAGGGCACCGCCCGCTTCGGCGAGGAGAAACCCCCGGGCCCCAAGGTCCTGCGGACGACCCGGTGGGCGACCGTCGACGGCACCTTCCGCAACGTCCCGGTCCCGTACGACCGGGTCAGCGTGGGCGGAAGGCGGATGGGCCCCGCGGAGATCGAGGCCTGGCTGGACGCCGGCGGGCGCCCGCTGGTCGCGGGGGACCGCTCGGCGCTGGTGCAGCGCTTCCTGGAGGACGCCCCGCGCACCGACTACCGGCACGGCGGACAGGAGGAGTTCCTGGCCGACGTGTACCGCTTCGCCTCGTACGAGCGGCGCAGGGAGCACGTGGAGGCGATGGAGGCCGTCGAGCGGACGGCCAAGCTGGTCGTCGAGACGTACCCGCCGGAGGAGTACTTCTACCTGGGCCTGGGGCGCAGCCCGGCGGGCGTCGTCGCCTACCTGCACGAGCAGGAGCACAGCGCGATGTCGATGCCGCTGTCGAGCTTCCGGCCCAGGCCGCAGGACCCGATGGCGGTGGCCGGCTGGGGCCTGGTCGACGCCCTGGGGCGGCCCAACCCGGTGCCGGGCGCGGCGCAGTTGGAGCACCTCAAGGCGGCGTTCGACCGGGAGCTGGGCGCGCTGACGGCGGACGTGCTGCGGGGCCGCAAGATCCTCATGATCGACTACGTGCAGGGCGCGCAGTCGCTGGTGGCGGCCCAGCACTACGTGCAGGAGCACCTGCGCGGCCGGGCCGACCTGGACTCCCCGGTGGTCGAGGCCCTGGCCATGCACCAGGAGATCGACACCTCGTCCGTCCACCGGCTCGTGAACGCCATCGCCCACCCGAAGGAGCGGACGGTCTGGCGGCAGCTCGTGGGGGCGCCCACGGAGATCCTGAACCGCCGTCAGGAGTGGCTGGAGAAGTTCCACCTGCTGCCGCTCACCGAGGACGGTCCGGCGGGGGCGGCCGGGGTCAAGCTGGGCGAGCTCCTGAAGAACGAGTCCTTCGACGGGTTCGCGCAGTTCACCTCGCTCAAGATCCTGGAGGCGCACGCCCAGTGGGTCGACGGCGCGGTGCGCCAGGTCACGTTGCCGGAAGGCCACTTCACCCTCACCGACCGCCAGGTCCGGGAGATCCTCTCGGGGACCCTCGCCGAGCACTACAACCGGACGGGCGAGCGGACGGCGTCGCCGGAACTGCGCGCCAAGCTGGCGGAGGACTTCCGCAACGCCCTCCGGACCGAGCACAAGGACCGGGCGGGGCGGCTGGCCGACGAGCTCGCGGCGGCGTACGAGGACCGGGGCGCGGTCGAGACGCCCGAGGCCGCCGACCGGCGCGCCGAGAACATGATCAACCGCGCCCTGACGGAGCAGCAGTCGTACGACGTCCTCCGGGAGGAGCTGCGCGAGTACCTGGACCGCCGGGAGCACGGCGAACCGCTCGGGGACTTCGGCAGCGCGGTCCCGGGCCGGTGGATGGGCGACGTGAGGCTCGACGCCACCCACCGGTGGCACCTGGCCGAGGCGTTCTCGCGGTTCCCGGCGCGGGAGAACTCCTTCACCGTGGCGGTCCACGGCGGGGCGGACGGGCAGCCGACCCGGGCCGGGTCCCCGATCACGCCGGCCGAGATGGCCCGCACCCTGATCGAGCTGGCCGACCGCAAGGTGTGGAACGGCACGGACGCGCTGGACTTCGTCGTCTGCGACCTCGGCGGCGGGGTGGGGGGCCACTACGTCACCGAGGTGATGCGGCTGCTCGGGGAGAAGGGCCTCGGCACCACGGCCACCGCCCCGAACGGGAAGGTGTTCTTCGTCCCGAAGGTCGAGGGCGGCTCCGTGGCCGCGGGCACCGGGCACCTCGTGGTGGCCTCCCACGTCGGCTACGATCCGTCCGGCCGGCCGGTGCTCGTCCCCGGCGGCGAGTTCCTGGAGTTCCGGCGCCCGACCGAGCAGGACCCGCGGCCGGCCCCCGTGCCGCTCGGCGCGCACCTCGGCCCGAACGGGCACGACGGCGCCCTGCCCGAGGGCTACGGCACGGTACGGACCAGGGAGGAGCTGGACCCGGACCGGCAACTCCCCGGCGCGCTGGCCTTCGCCGACCCGCCGGCCCACCCGGCCGGCCCGCCCGGAGACGGCGGCAACGGCGGCGGCACCGGCGCCGGAACCGCTCCCGCGTACCACTTCACCGAGGCCCCGGCCCACATCCGCGCCGAGGCGGACGGCGAGCGGGCGGCGCAGTGGCGCCGGACCCAGCGCGAGCTCCAGGACACGTACGAGGCCAAGCTCTCCGAGGCGGCCGAGAACCTGCGGCTGGACCCGGACGGCAGCGGCCACCGGCGCGAGGAGGAGGCCGAGCGGAAGCTGGCCGAGGCCCTGGACGCCCCGGGCCGGTTCCCCGAGGGCGCCCCGGCGGACCTGCGCGAGGCAGTGACCAGGCGGGCCCGGGCGATGCTGTACACCGACCTGAAGGCCCGCCCGGCGGACCGCGAGCGCATCCTCGGCGAGCTGGACGGCCTGGTGCGCGTCGCCGCCGTCCGCGAGGGCGCCGTCCGGGTCGCGCTGCAGCACTTCGAGCGGACGGTCGGCGCCTGGAGCGCCCCGCGGATCACCCACGGCGGGACCGGCACGGCCCACACCCCCGACCGGATCCCCGAGCCCGTCGTGGACCTCGTCCGGCACGACTTCAAGGAGCGCGCGGAGGCCGAGGCCGCCCGGATCTACGCCGACGCGGGCAGCCTCACCGAGGCGGCCAACACCCGGGCCGGGCAGGCCCTGCGACGGCTCACCGAGCACGTGCGCGCGGAGCTCGACCTGCACACCGACCGGGCCACCGCCCTGGCCGGGGCCCGGGACCTGGTCGAGCGGGCCGGCCGGGACTGGTACGACCGGCTGTCCCCGGCCGACCGCGAACTGCTCGACGCGGCCGGGGCGAAGGAGCGGCCGGAGCTGTCGCGCGACAGCCTCCAGGCGGTGCGGGACCGGCTGCGCGAGCGCCTCACCGCCGACTTCGACCGGGCGGCCGGCCCGCTCGACGAGGCGACCGGCAGGCGCCGGGACCGCGACGAGGCCGTGGAGCTGTTCACCCGCTCGCTCGCCGAACGGGAGGCGGCGCTGCCCCACGAGTTCGCCGTCCAGGCCGTCCGCGAGGCCGCGATCCGCCGGGCCGTCGCGGAGGCGGACAAGGCGGCCGACTCCTGGGCCGGGAACAGCGCGCGCAAGGAGTTCGTCGAGCGGTTCGGCGGCGAGGAGTCCGACGTCCTGCGGGCCAAGGCCACCGTGCTGCGCGAACTCGCCGGAGAACTCGACCGGGCGGCCGCCGAGCGCGTCGGCGACCCGGAGGGGCTGCGCACCGCCCTCGACCGGCTCACCGACCCCGCCGCCCTCAACGAGCGGCTCACCCACGAGGCCGCGCGCCTCGCGGTCCGCCGGCAGGCCACCACCGAGGCCCAGGCGGCCGCCCGCGAGCACGGCCTCACCGGCTCCACCGCCGACCGCCTGACGGAGGGCCACGGCGACCGGGTCGCCCGGGCCTTCGACGAGTCCTTCCGCTCGCGGGAGTGGAACGCCGAACGCCACGAGCGGTGGCAGGAGAGCCGCCGCGAGCTCACCGAGGAACTGACCGAGCACGTCGCCTTCGAGCACGAGGCCGCCCCCGCCCTGCGCGCGGCCGCCGACGGCTTCGACGGCCTCGCCGCCCGCCACGCCCTCAACGAGAAGCTGACCGAGCACCACAAGGGCGAGTACGGCGACGAGCTCTTCGGCCGCTACCGCGAGCTGTGGAAGCTCGCCCACCTCGACGCGGCCGGCTGGCGCGCCCACGAGCGCGCCCACGAGAACGCCTTCGGCCGCCGGACGTCGGAGCCGGGCGCCGAGGAGACCGCCGACCGGCCGGTGGGGGACGGTGCCCTCACCGTCGTGAACCGGCCGGGGGCGGAACCGGGGGACCGCCCGGTGGAGCGGGCGCAGGACCGGCCGGTCGAGCGGCCGGTCGAGCGGAACGAGGACGAGTCCGTCGCCCTGACCGCCGACGTGCCGGCCCCGCACGACGTGCCCGAGCCGACCGACCTCCTGGTGCCCGCGCAGGCGCCCCCGATCCCGCCGGCGGCCGTCCCGCCCACCCCCCTCGACCCCGTGAGGCGGACCGAGGTCCTCGACCTGGTCGGCGAGTTGACGGGCAGGGCCCCCGACCGGTCGGGCCTGTACATGTCCTCGGGCCGGCAGGTGGGCTACAACCAGGCCCGCCACAACTCGCTGGCCGACGTCAAGGCCCTCGCGGACCGGCTGTTCGAACTCGGTGCGCTCGACCAGGCGCCCAAGGAGCGGCTGGACGCGGAGTACCAGGTGGCGGCGAGCAAAAAGGCCCCGGACAACACCGGGCAGCCCATCCCGTCGCCCGGTTGGACCAAGTGGCTGCGCACGAAGGACCTGGCCCTGGTGACACCCGTGGTGGACGCGGCGGCCGACCTCCTCGGCGGGCCGCTCCGCCCCGCCCACGCGGAGCGGCTGGGCGTGCGGATCGGCGACGGGATCGGTCCCGGCGCGGCCAACCGCCCGGACGACGTCCGGGCCCTGGTCGAGAGCCTGCACGCGCGGGGACGGATCTCCGACGAGACCCGCACGCGGCTGCTGGACCCGTCCGACCCGGACGCCCCCGCCGTGCTGCGCGAGGAGACGCTGAAGCTGGTCGCCGACCATCTGGCCGGGCGGCTGGACCTGCCGGCTCCGGACAGCGGCCGACGGCTGCTGGACAGCTTGGACGTGCTCCGGGAGGAGCACGGGACGATCACGATGACCTGGCAGGCCGCCAAAACGAACAGCGTGTTCCAGCAGTGGGCGCTGGCCCACGACGGCCAGGCGCCACCGCTCGACCAGGGGACCACGCTCAACTGCTGGGAGTCGCTCCTGCTGACGGCCCACCGGGCCGGACTACTGCCCCGGGAATGGATCCGGGGCGCCTACGCGGACCACGCCGACGATGCGTGGGAGTCCCACCTGCGCCGTCGCCTCTTCCCCCACGGCAGCACCTCGTTCGACGTCGGCGATCCCGTCAGGCCGTTTCCGCGGGCGGGCGACATCGTCGTCACCGGGAACAGCCCGAAGCCCGACCACGTGGCGCTCGCCACCGGTACCGTCAACGCCGAGGGCGTGCCGATGGTGTGGAGCTTCGGCGTGGCCGGCGATGCCCCGGAGACGTTCGGCGCGAACGAGCTGGTCCTCGTCCCCCTCGACAAGGTCGGCCTGAGCCTGGCCGACTTCGGACCCGGTCCGTGGTTCCAGGAGAATCCGGCGCACACGGCCCCCGCGCCGGCCACGCAGCTGGCTCCTCCCACCCCGGTCCGCACGGTCGGCCACAGCACCCCGGACCTTCAGCCCCCGGTGCCCCGGCCGGGGGACGGCCGCACGGCGCCGCGCTTCGTCGTGGAGTCCTCCTTCGACGTCCGGCGCTTCGACCACGGCGGCCCGGTCACCGACCTGACGGTGCGGATCGCGATCCGCGACGGCGACGGACACGGATCGGCCCCGGTGTGGGACAAGGTCGTCCAGGGCGTGGAGGAGTACCTCAACAAGCCCGGCTACAGGCTGGCCAACGGCGACCGGATGCACGTCACGGTGCTGCCGGCCGAGCAGGGGCAGAAGGCGCACCTGACCGTCGACCTGATCGGGCGCGGACGGCCGATGGACCAGAAGTCGTGGTGGCCGGACGCCGCCCCGATCGACTACGCCCACGAGGTGAGCCACCAGCTCGGCCTGCGCGACGAGTACCGCGCGGACGGCCTCACCCACCGCCCCGACGTCAAGGGCAGCCTGCTCGGCAACCACTACGCCCCGGCCCCCGCGGGCCTGAACCAGGGCGGCCTGCGCGAACGCCACCTGTCGCTCATCTCCAGGATCGTCGGCGACGTGGAGCGGCCCCCGACCTCCGGCCCGAAGGACCTCACCTGGCAGCAGGCCCGCGACGCGGCGGCACCGCAGGAGCGCAGCCACGTCTGGGTGGACCCGGTGTCCAGGCCGAAGCCCCCCGGGCGGGGCGGTGACCAGGAGAGCGTGGCACCGCGCCTCAACGACGCCGACGGCAACGGCGAGGACGGCGCCGCGGACGACACGGCCGGGAACACCGGCGACGGCGCCGCCCTGCAGCCCCAGGCGAGCGTCTACGACGACCTCTTCGGCGACGACCCGTACGACCAGAACGGCCAGCTGATCCAGCCCCCCACCGGGAACGTGCTGACCCTGGAGGAACTGCTCGCCGGGGACCTCTCCGTGATCCCCCCGGCGGACCTGGCGGTCTCGCTGGCAGGACTGACCCTGGGGCCGCTGCCGCCGGCCACCGACCACCTCGTCGACACGACGGTCCAGCTGCTGGAGGGGCTTCTGGCCACCGGCCTGCCGGACGGCGCCGAGGTCTTCGGGACCCTCGACCTCATCGACGGCAACCCGAACGACTACGACCGGCTGGTGATCCGCTTCGCGGAACGCAACGGCGGCCAGGACGTCGTGCAGGTGCTGCACGAGCTCGCGCAGCTGGGGATCCTGGGCCACGGAGCCGAGGCGGACCTGCTGACCCGCTTCGGCCGTACGGACGTCGCCCCGCCCGACCGGCTCGCCGACGTCTTCCGGCACCCGGACGCCCTGGCGGTGTCCGGGCGGCTCCGGACGACCCTCGTCGAGGGCGAGGGGCCCGAGCGGGTGCTGGCGACGATCCAGTCGCTGCGGGGGGACCTCCGCGACCTGTGGCGGGTCCTCGGGATCTATGAGCAGGGGGCCCTGCGTCCCCTCCTGGACGAGGTCCGGGACCGCTTCCCCGACGCGACCGACCTGCACGCCTACGTCAGGAACGGCGAGCTGTGGGAGCACCCGGTCGTCGACGAGGCCGGCGCCATGGACCTCTTCCAGGAGCTCAGCCGGCTGCAGTACACCGGTGCGGACGGGCAGAGCCACCGGATCCCGTTCGACTTCCCCGACAACGGCTGCTTCGACCGGGCGCACCTGATGGCCGTTCGGCTCACCGAACTCGGCGTCTCCACCCAGAAGGTCTTCGTCCAGTACCGGACGCCCACGGGCGGGCCGGCCCTGGAGGTCTCCACCGCGAACGCGGCCGCGCCGATCGGGGGCACCGGCCCGCAGGCGGTCAACTGGCACTACCACGTCGCCGTGACCGTCGACGTGGTCCTGAGCGGCTCCGACACGCCCGTGCCGATGGTGTTCGACCCGTCGACGGCCGACCGGCCGCTGCTGGTGGACCACTGGATGGCCCTGATGGGCGTGGGGGTCGGCACCTCGACCCACCTCGGTTCCCGGTACGCGGACGTGGTCGACCGGTTGACCCGGGGCCTCAACGACCCGGCGACCGAGACCGACGGCCACGGCTACCCCGGCGCCGGCGCGAACCACTACTTCGTCGAGCGCGAGACGTACTTCCTCACCTCGGCCAACGACACCGTCCAGCCCGGTCAGCTGGAGCCCGCCGGCCGGAGCCTGCGGAGGTCCGAGCAGTTCTTCCGC
This sequence comes from Kitasatospora sp. NPDC002543, assembly GCF_053594915.1. Taxonomy (NCBI): domain Bacteria; kingdom Bacillati; phylum Actinomycetota; class Actinomycetes; order Kitasatosporales; family Streptomycetaceae; genus Kitasatospora; species Kitasatospora sp. NPDC002543. The sequence continues at coordinate 13,997 of NZ_JBSFWR010000083.1, forward strand.
GAGCACCAGACCGCCACCACCGACGACCGCCGCGACGAGGCGCTGTCGCGGCGCTGGGACCGGATCGCCGCGGGCACCCACAACGACCACATGGCGGACGAGGGGCAGCGGCCCGAGCTGTACCGGCTGCAGGAGGTGCCGCCGGACGGGGACTGCCTGTACCACGCGGTCAACGCGGTGCTGACCCCGCAGCACGGGGACGCCACCGGCCTGCGCAGGCTCGTCGTCGAGTGGATGCGGCAGCCCGAGAACTTCGCCGTGGTCCGGCCGTACACCCGCGAGTTCGGCACCACCATCGGCCGGCTCGCCCGCACGATCGGCGAGACCGGCAACTGGAACACGGCGGCCGGGGACCTCGCGCCCAGGGTCGTCGCCTCCGCGCTGGGCGTGCGGCTGCACATCCACCGGACCGGGCAGTCCGACGTCGTCCTGGACCCGTTGAACGGGGTGGCGCCCACGCGGACGGTCCACCTCCAGCTGGACGCGGACCACTACAGCGCGTGGGTGCCCGTCTCCCAGAAGCGGGGCCGCGAGGACGGCGACGCCGACGGCGGGGACGGCGACGGCGGCGAGGGCCCGGCCACGCGGAAGCCCAAGGTGGAGTCGCAACCGGAGACGGACGCGGATTCGACGCCGGACGACACGGCGATGGAGACGGACGCCTCGTCCTCGAACCCGGCGCAGGGCACGGGCACGGACACCGAGATGGAGTCGGCCGAACAGCCGTCGTCGGGCACGTCGGTGCGGCCGGCGCCCCCGGCGTCCGGACAGAACCCGCAGAACGGGCAGAACGGGCAGGTCGTCGCCCCGCACGTCGGGCTGGGCGGCGGCGGGATGCCGGTGCCCGGGCCGCTGCACGAGCGGGTGCAGGCGCTGGAGCACCTGTCCCCGGAGGAACGGCGCCGGCTGGCGGCGGACGAGGCCTTCCTGGAGGGCCTGCGCGCCGACCTCGGCGCGGAGGACTTCGCGCAGGCGGCGGCCCGGCTGCTCATCGACGTGGACCCGCGCACCCACCAGCCGGTCGCCGCCCGCCGGACGGCGGAGGAGCTGGTCGCCCGGATGCTGTCGAACAAGGAGCTCGCGGAGCGCCTGGTGGGCGAGGGCGTGCGGGTCGTGGTGGTGCCGCGGGACGTCCCGATGACGGAGGTCCCCGGCTTCCCCGCGTCCGGGCACACCACGGCCGACGGCCGTGACTGGCGGGTGGTCCGGGGCGCCGGCGGGGACCTCGTCGTCCTGGTCACCGAGGAGAACCTGCTCGGGGCGCGCACCCCGCAGGGGCCGGGCGCGGAGCACGCCGAGGGCTACTCCTCGACGGCCCACGAACTCGCCCACGCCATCCACGAGTTCGGTCTCACCGACGCGCAGAAGGCGCTGGTGGCGAAGGCCTTCCGGGAGCGCAGCGACGCCGACGCCCTGTCCGCGCTGTTCGGCGAGGAGTCCGTCACGGCCTGGCCGGACGGCGGGGTGCACGACGGGGACGGCAACCGGGTCGGTAACTACTCGGCCGGCGACGAGCACGAGTTCTTCGCGCAGCTCGTCACCGCCTACTTCGGGCACAACCACGGCGACGACCCGTCCACCGGGCAGCCCCGCAACAACGGCGCCGAGTGGGTGCACGAGAACGTGCGGGACCTGGCGCCACTGCTGGAGGAGCTCTTCGGACCCGACCCGCAGGCGGACCGCCCGGAGTCGGCCAACCAGCTGGGCCGGACCGACGCGGAGGAGGAACTGTTCGACGGCCTCCGGGAGTTCATGGACTCCACGCTGGACATCGAGAGCATCCTGAACCCGACCGTCGTCGTGCTCCAGCCGACGGCCGAGGAGCCCCCGCCGCCCCTCGTCCCGACCCCGCCCGCCCGCCTCCAGGAGCGCGGACTGTCCGCGTACGACGTGCTGGTGCACCTGGAGAACCTCGGCGGGCAGCACTTCGAGAGCCTCGTGGGCCGGTTCACCGCGGCGCTGCACGGGGACGCGAAGGCCGCGCGGACGCTCGCCGAGAGCCTGTTCGGCGCCGAGACACTGCGTCCGACGGTGTCCGCGCTGTCCCGGGGGGACGTGCGGGAGGTGCCGTTCCAGGCGGGCCGGTGGTCCGGCGAGATCAGGATCAGCGCCGCCCTGGGGGAGAGCCGGCACCTCCGGGCGCTGCCCAACTTCGAGTTCGAGTACGGCTCGGAGCAGCAGAGCACGGTCGGCGTCTCCAAGGACCGGCTCACCCAGGTCAACCTGGGTGCTCAGCTCAGGGCGAAGTTCGGCAGCGCCCGGGACCTCACCGAGACCCTGGGCTACCAGCACGGCTGGATGAACGGCAGCTCCGACGCCGAGGCCAGCCGGACGAGCGCCCGCGGCAAGACCGTCGAGACGGCCGAGCTCTTCGAGACCCCGTTCACGCTGACCGTGGAGTTCCTGGACGCCAGGTTCCAGGGCGCGCCGGGCCCGTGGCACACGCCGCAGCCGATCGAGCTCCCGGTCACCGGGCACGTCGCGGTGCCGAACCGGGAGACCGCCAACGCGGAGCCGGCCGTCGAGGCGCACTACACGGTGCCGCTGGAGGTCTCCGAGCGCCGGCGCCTGGCCGGCTCGCACATCGTCACCGACGTGTGGCCGCTCGAACCTCCCCGGCGGCGCCAGGGGGAGGAGAACCCGGACGAGATCCCGATGGAGGAGCTGAACCGGCAGCCGCAGGCCCCGTCGATGGGGAAGTTCGTGGCGGGCTTCGAGGAGGCGGCCGAACGCTACTTCGGCAACCGCTGGCCGGAGCTGCGGCGCCGGCTGCTGACCGAACTCGACCTCGGCACCCTGCAGCAGGAGCTCAAGGGGACGATGTCCGGGCAGAAGCTGACCATCGTGGACGACAGCCCGGGCGGGGCGGCCGCGGTGATCACCATCGGCAGCGGGACGGTCGCCCGGATGCGGCAGGTCCACACCCTGCCGACCACCGAGTTCAACATCTCCACCGCCACCAGCCGCGCGCACGTCGAGCAGACCACCACGAGCAAAGAGTGGCAGGTGCTTCCGTCGTCCGTCGCCAACAAGGCGGACGGGGGCTTCGTTGGCGGCGGCGGGCTGGGCGCCAAGGCCGGACGGGACGGGGTCGGGCTGCACGGCTCCGGCTCCGACCTGGGCAACGGCACCAAGGTCAAGCGGCCCGCGGTGCTGTTCGAGGGGACGGCCGACCTGACCGTCACCTTCGGCTGGAGCGGTGGGGTGCTGCCCCACCCCGCCGGGGAGACCACCCACGTCGGGCTCGGGTTCCGCACCGTGATCGACCAGGACGAGGCCGTCCTGGTCACGGCGGCCGACCAGGTCGTGGCGGGAACCAGGCCGCCGGAGTTCGTCCCCGACGGGCCGGTCGCCCCGCCCGTCGCCCCCGCCCACGCGGTGGGCGACCAGGTCCCGGCCCCGCTGGAGGAGGTGTGGACCGGCCTGCCCGACACCACCGTCGTACGGGACCTGCGCGACATCGCCCCGCTGCACGCGGAGCTCGACCGCGTCGGCACGACGCTGCTCGGCGCGAAGGCCTGGAAGGCGGTGCGCGAGGACGTCCTGCAGTCCTACTCGCACAGCGCGGTCAGCGCCCACCTCGTCGGCATGTCGCGCGGCTCCGTGCTGCGCAGCCCCGAGGTCACCAAGGGCCCGCTGAAGGACCTGCACCTCGCCACGACCGTCCGGCTGCACCGGATGACCCACCTGCGCAGCCAGGCGGCCGCCGAACTGAACCCGGTCCGCGAGACCGGCACCTTCGAGTCGTCCCGCCATCTGCGCTCCGACACCGTCAACGGACAGTTCCAACTCGCCGGCAAGGGAACGGTGTTCACCCACGACGACGTGCTGAAGGCCTCCGGCAAGCCCTTCGAGTCCGCCCTCCAGGGCACCGTCGTGCCCTCCGCGGAGTCGCGGATCCGCGACGGCTGGCGCAGCGGCGAGTCCGACAAGGGCTACGCCAACGGCAAGTACCGCAGCCCGCAGGAGCTGTACCGGGCCGAGTTCGAGGTGCTGCTGAAGGTCAACGGCCGGGACTACGGGCCGGTCCTGCTCACCACGGAGCTGAGCCTGGAACAGGCGCACACCGTGCCGCACACGATCGGCCAGGACGAGCGGAACGGCTTCGTGGTGCCGCCGGGCCTGCACGAGCAGGTCGTGACGGTGCCGCCGCAGGCCCCCCACCGGGCCGGCGAGCAGGCCGGGCCGCCGCTGCGCCTCGGCCAGTCCGACGTGGTGCTCAGCCTCGGCCGCGGCGACACCGCGGTGCTGCACACGGTCCTGGAAGCGCTCCGGACGCACACCGGCAAGCCGGTGCCCGCGAACGTCGAGGCGCAGCTCGCCCGGTCGATCGACGCGTACGGCCTCAAGTCCGCGCTGTCCCGGCTCAGCCGGGGCTCGACGATCCGGGTGCCCCTGGACTTCAACGGCTGGAAGGGCACGGTCGTGGTCGGCGGAGACCTGCGGCACCCGCGGCCCCGGGAGGAGCTGCTCGCCTCCTTCGAGTTCGAGTCCGGCAGCCAGCAGCGCACCACCACCGGCACCACCGCGGACCTGCGCACCCGGTTCCGGCTCCGCACCCGGCTGGGCGTCACCCTGCCGTACGTCAACCTCACCGGCGAATACGCGCACACCCGCGACTTCGTCAAGGGCATCACGATCGACCGGGTGGGCGGCACCAACAGCCGCGGCAAGAGCGTCGAGCCGGCCCGGCTCACCGACGTGGACGCCGTGTTCACCGTCACCTTCGAGGCGGCCAAGCGGTCGCACACGATCGCGCCGCCCGACCCCGTCACGGCGTCCGCCGTGGTGGCCGCGCCCGTGCGCGTCCGCGAGGAGGTCCCGCGGATGCTGTCGACCCACCGGTTCGGCTCCTCCGACGTGATCACCGCCGTCCACCTGAACCAGGACCGCAGCGGAACCGTGCACGACCTGGTCCGCGACCTCGGCGACACCCCGTACGGGAACGGGGACCGCACCGTCGCGGCGCTCCTGGGCGAGGACTGGGCGGGCCTGGCGCGGAAGCTGTCCGCACGGCTGGACTTCGACCGGTTGCAGCTCGGCCTCAAGTCGGTGATGGCCGGTCACCCGCTGGTCGAGGAGCACGGCCGGACCACGGCAGTGATCACCGCCGAAGTGGTCCGGCTGACCCCGACCGGGCGGCCGCCGCAGGTCGAGTTCAACATCGGGCACAGCCACCAGACCTCGCTCACCAGCTCCGACGGCGGCACCAACACCGGCGGCGGCAGCGGCCACGCGTTCACCGGCGGCTTCTACGTCACCGGCAACCCGGCGGGCACCGGCGTCGGACCGGTGGGCGGCGGCGCCCTCACCTACGCCAGGGGCGTGGACCGGCTGGAGCACGGCAACGAGTCCATCGCCGGCGGCACCGCGATCAAGAGCAAGGTGGCCGCCGTGGCCCACCAGGCGGAGGTGGTGCTGAAGATCCGCTTCGAGTACAAGCCGCCCGTCCTGCTGTACCCCGCGGACGCCGTCCGCCCCGACCGCGCACCCCGGCCCCAGGGCGACGACTCGGTGCTCGGCAAGGTCAGCCTGGGCCTCACCCGGCTCGGCGACCGGCTGACCGGCTTCGGCCGCTACCGGCGCGCGCTCGTCGAGGCCACCCTCCACACCGACGTGCTGATGGAGACCGGCCGCGACGAGGCCGTCCTGCCCTCGCGCCACGGCGCCCCGACGGAAGGGCTCCCGCCGCTGCGCGTGCCCCAGGAGGTCGGCGCGCTGCTGCTGCGCCGGCCGCCCGGGTCCCTGTTCACGGAGGGGGTGCGGGACGTCGGGATCCTGCGCTGGATCGACGACACCTCCGGCGTGCGGGATCTGCTCACCGTGTTCGGTCCGCGCTTCTTCAAGAAGGGCACCTGGTCCTGGCTGGAGTCCGTCGCCCGCAACACCCAGAGCCACGCCCAGCTGTCCGCGCTGTTCGGGTCGGTCACCCGGGGACGGCAGATCCTGCACTTCGAGGACGGCCCGGACCGCGACGTCATGGCGCCGGAAGGCCGGAGCATCACCACCCCGTCGGTCGGCCGGCGCTTCCTCGTCGACGACGCCGACGTCACCGCCAGCGTCTCGATCGTCCAACTGGAGTACCAGCGCGACAACACCGCCGCCGCGATCAGCCCCGCCAACGACACCGGCGGCGGCGGGCGGCACACCCGGCTGGACTGGAGCCAGTGGAACCTCCAGGTCCAGGCCGGGGCCAAGGCCGGGCTGGAGGGCGGCGTCGACCTCACCGGCCTGCTCGGCGGCGGAGGCGGACGGCGGTGGCGCGAGGGGCCGTCCACCGGGGCCTCCGGCAAGACCGTCGCCGGGGCCAAGTTCCCCGAACCGACCGCCCGCTACACCGGCTACGCCGAGGTCCGGCTCACCTTCCGCGACGGCGACCGGACATTCACCGAGAAGGGCCTCGTCCCGATCGAGATGGAGGTCCCGATCAGCGAGACCGCCGAACTGGCCTCGGCCGGCCACCAGCGGGTGCTCTTCACCGCCCTGCACCCCGAGGGCGAGACGATCCTGCGCAACTCCGTCTCCGACGCCGTCGCCGACCTGCTCGCCACCCCGCTGCCGGGCGCCGGCGACCGGGTGCACCTGCTGGCGGACCCGGCCACCCGCGCCTCGGCCGAGTACCACGACCTACTGGAGGCGCTGCGCGCCCTGCCGCACGACGACCCCTACTTCACCGTCGTCTTCCACGGCCGCCCCGAGGACGGCGCCCCGCTCCTCAACGGCGAGGAGGTCACCCCGCAGCAGTTCGCCGGGTCGCTGTTGCGGCTCGCCGAAGGCGGCCAGTGGCAGGGCGAGCCGCTGCGCTTCCTCTCCTGCAACAGCGCCGTCGGCGGTGCCGGCTCCTTCGCGGGCCGCACCATGAAGGCGCTGCACGACCTGCTGGAGGCCCGCCGCGCCGACGCCGCCCGTACCGGACAGGCGCTCGGTGAGAACCTGGCCCGCCTCACCGACCTGACGGCCTACGCGGGCAACGGCTCCGTCCACCTCACCGGCGGGGCCGACCCCCGCGCCGTCGTGGCCCGGTCCGTCGGCTTCAGCGCGGACGGCCGCCCGCTGGTCGACGGCTCCGGCGACTGGCTGCGCCTGCGCGTCGAGAACGACGAGGTCCGCACGACCCCGCTCGGCCAGGAGCTCCTCCGCCCGGAACAGGAACCCGTCCCCCACACCACGGCGGACGACCCCATCGACCCCGACCAGCCAGCCCCGGTGCGGCTGATGGACGGGCAGGGCGCCGGGCCGGTGGCCGAGGAGCAGGCGGATCACGACGCCGGGCCGCTCGTGGCGGAGGGAGCGGGACCGGTCGTACCGGTCGACCAGGACGCGGCGCCGCCCGCCCCGCCTGCGGAACTTCCCACGTGGCACGTCCAGCGGAGGCGCGCCTGGGAGCTGCTCCAGCCGGAGGCGCTGGGCGGGGCGGAGACCCTGAAGCGGCTGGCCTACGACTACGGGACCGGGACGAACGCCCTGACCGCTTTGACGGAGCGCCTTTTCGAGCGCCCCGCCGAGACCGAGGCCAGGGTGGTGTTCACCCGGCCGGACGGCCAGGACGTGATGCTGACGCTTCGCAGGGGGCCGGATGGCTGGCCAGAGTTCAAGCGGCCGGACGAAACCATGGAGGCGGTGACCATCCGCACGGACCTGGCGACGCCGACCACCTCCATCCTGGAGGTCGAGGGCGGGACCGGGGACGGGAACCTGGTGGTCGAGATCAGGCCCGACACCCACCTGTGGGTGTCGATGACGAGCGACCACGTGGAGGGGGACGAACTGAACCAGCTCGGGGCGACCACCTACACCATCAGGGCGGAGAACTCCGGTGACATGTACCACATGCGCGCCGCCCTGATCGCCCACCCGGACCGCGCGTTGCTGGTGTGGAACGTCACCGAATCGACGAGGAGGCAGGTCGAGCAGATCATCAACCTGCACGACGACCTCTTCATCCAGGGGCGGCGGATCCACTACACGACGGACACGACAGATCCCTCGGGCTCTGCCTTCCGGAACGAGACGTCGGCTTCGACGGACATCGCGACGCGAATGACGAGGAGCATCGTCGGCGACCACATGCGGCTGACCGACGCGCTCCTGCCGAAGGAGGACAGGACCCAGACGACCAAGAACGAACTGGCCGGCATGACCCGGAAACTGACCGAGATGCAGGAGAGGCTGGCCGGGTACCGCGGCCGGGACGAGGACGGCGGGGAGGTCTCGCAGCGCGCGGCCCGCATCGCGGAACTCGGCCGCGCCTACGGGTACTACACCCAGGAGGAGGCCGAGGCCTTCCAGCGGGACCTGGAGAACCCGGTACTGGGGCGCTTCGAGCAGGGCGGGAAGTACGTGATCGTGACGTACCGGGACAGCGGCCACAGCAACCGCGCCGGCGCCAACGCACCCGGGCTCGACACCGGGCTGGAGGGAGTCCGGCAGATCATCGAGGAGGTGCAGGCCGCGGTCGGCGGCGGCGTCCGGGTCGTGGTGATGGGCGAGGAGCCGGCGGGGTGGGACGGGCCGGCTCTGCAGAACTACTGGAACTGGCCGTCGGTCGGGAACCGGCGCAAGGAACTCGCCCTCCTGCGGTACCTCGCGGACAGGTACGACATCGTCGGCGCGGTCGGCATGCGCAGCGGCGTCATGGACGAGCTCGCCTTCGCCGGGATCAAGATCGTCTCGATCGACATCAGCCCGCACCGGACCGAAGGGGACGGGCTGCCGAACCTCAAGCTGTCCAAGGGCTGGACCCGCGGCCTGCGGTTCGAGGAGGCGTTCTGGCGGCACTACGGCCGGGCGTTCATCACCGACCCCAGGGCGGACGACACCGTCTACGCGGAGCCGGGTGCCACCACCCCGGTTCCGTTCCCCGGAGAGTTCAGTGCTCGTGACCTGGCGACGATCCGCGACGCCGTCGCGTTCTACCTCAGGGATGGTCAGGATACGGAGGAGTACCGGCACAGCTCCCATCCGCACGCACAGGACCGTGTGCAGGAAGCCCTGGATCTCCTCGGGCCCATCCAGGACATGAGCGGCCTCGAGTTGGCCCGACGGACCCTGCCCTACCTGCGCGAGTTCGAGAGCTTCAGTGCAAAGCTCCCCGAGGGGGTGTGGGACATGATGAGGCCGAGGCTGGAGGAGGCGGAGGACGCGGCAGACGAATACCGGACGCGGGCCACCGAGAACTGCCGGCGGGACGTGGACGGATTCCCGGAGGGGCTGAGGGCGCTCGGAGTCACCGCGGCGTCCGACCTCCTGGCGAAGGTCGGGCCCGAACCGATCAGCGCGCAGCACCCGATCGCGGAGGTCGGCCCACTGTTCATCAAGGCGATCCGGGAGGCACTCCTGAAGGGGGCCGTGGGCGAGGCCAAGGCGTGGGTCAAGGCGGCGACCCCGGAACAGTTGAGGGCCGTCCTCAGGACCTGCCTGGTGGAGTACCGCGGGTTCCCGTAGGAGAACCGCGCGGGCCCCGGCCGGGGTGGTCCGGCCGGGGCCCGCGCGGGTGGTGCGGGGCGGTGGCGGGTCAGCCGCCGAGGCCGCGCAGGGTGTGGTAGACGCCGCAGGCCTGGAGGGCGAGCGGCAGGAGGGACAGGGCGCAGAGGGTGTGGAGGATGTCGGCGGCGCGGCCCCAGTAGGGGAGCAGGCGGCGGCCGGGGACGGTCCAGGCGGCGACGAGGAGGGCGGCGGTGAGGGTCAGCAGGGCGGCGAGCAGGAGCAGCCGGTCGGTGGTGGTGGCTCCGGCGGCGGCGCGGGCGAGCAGGACCAGGACGCCGAGGACGCCGGGCAACAGGACGGCCAGGCGCTGGCGGATGCTGCCGACGGCCCGGCCGTGCAGCAGGAGCAGCAGGCCGAGCGCGCCGGCCTCGGCCGGGCCGGCCCAGCCGTCGGCGAACGGCAGGACGGCCAGGCAGCCGGCGCAGACCGCGCCGATCGCGGTGAGCAGGGCCATCAGGTAGTCGTCGGCGACCAGGGCGCGGGGCAGCACGGCGGAGGCCGGGACGGGGTCGATGTTCTCCTGCAGCTCCTCCGCGGTGCGCGGCAGCATCGGCAGCCGCAGCCCGGACAGCCGGAAGGCCAGGGAGGGCACGAACGCGCCGACCAGGACGGCCGCCACCGCGACGACCGCGACCAGCTGGGCGAGCGTCAGCCCGGCGAGCACCAGCACCCCGGACAGCACCCCGAGCAGCGCCACCAGCGCGATCCCGAGGAAGAGCGGCGCCGCCGCGCCGACGGCGGCCAGGGCCAGCACCGCGGCCCCGGCCCCGGCGGCGGAGGCCGCGAGGATCCGGGCGCCGAGCAGGTCGCCGCCACCCGGCCCGGTGGGCAGCAGCAGTGCGGCGAGCGCCAGGTACGGGACGGCGGCGGCGCCGAGCGCGGCGCCCGCGCCCGCGTCGGCCATCGCCCGGGAGGCGCTGGCCGCGCCGAGCAGCAGCAGGACGGCGACCGCCGCGGCGGCGGTCTCGCGCGGTGCGGCCGGGCCGGGCAGGGCGAGCAGCACCCAGCCGGCCGCCAGCGCGGCGAGGGCCAGGGCGACGGCGAGGATCCGGGTGAGGGCGGGGCGCCAGGTGTCGCCGCGCTCGTTCATGCCGGTGGCGACGCCGTCCACCAGGTCGTCGAAGTGCACGACCGGCAGGGCCTCGTGCCGGGCCCGCAGGTGGAGCGCGTCGCCGTCGTGCAGGCCGAGGGCCTCGGGGGTGAGCTCCTCGTCCAGGGGTTCCTCGCCGAGCCGTTGGAGCACCCAGCCGCCGTGTTCCAGGCCCTCCTCGGCGAGTTCGGGGCCGGCGTGCCCGAGGACGGCGGGCAGCAGGTCGGCCAGGGGGACGTCGGCGGGGACGGCCAGCTCGAAGGCCGTCCCCGGCGCGTGGAACCTCAATCGGCACAGTCCTGCCACGACACTGCTGCTCACGCGTCCTCCGGTTCGGTCGGGTCGGTCCGTTTCTCCGCCCGGATGAACGGCCTGCCTGGCGTGCCGCGTTCAACCGGGCCGCCGTCGGACGCGGTGGCCCGCCGGGACCGTCCGGCCGGATGCGGCCCGCCGCTGAACCCCGGGCACCGCGCCGTCCGTCTCCCAGAGGGAACGGCCATGGCGGGAAGGGACCCCTGAGTGAGTGTGGAGCTGATCAACCGGACGCCCCGGCGTCCGGGGCCCGAGATGCCGGACGGCGAGATCCAGCTCCAGGAGCCGCCGGGCCTGCCCGAGAAGCAGAGCGGCATGGCCAGCCTGATCAGCATGGCCCCGATGGCGCTCGGCTCGCTGTCGATGGTGTTCATGTTCCTGCACCCCGGCGGGGCCGGTGGCGGCGGCGGGATGCTCAGCTACGTCGCGATGGGCATGATGGCGCTGTCCGCGGTCGGCATGCTGGTGACCCAGCTGATCCGCGGCTCCAGCGACCGCAAGCAGCAGCTGCGCGGCGAGCGCCGCGACTACCTGCGCTACCTCTCCCAGATGCGCCGCCAGGTGCGTCGCTCGATCGACGCCCAGCGCCGGGCGCTGGCCTGGCGGCACCCGGATCCGGCCGAGCTGGGTTCGCTGGTCGGCACGAGCCGGCTGTGGGAGCGGCGGGCCGCGCACCCCGACTTCAGCGACGTCCGGATCGGGCTCGGCGCCCAGCGCCTGGCCACCCCGCTCGCGCCGCTGGCCACCAAGCCGGTGGAGGACCTGGAGCCGCTCTGCGCCCACGCGCTGCGCCGCTTCATCCACGCCTACGGCACGCTCGCGGACCAGCCGATGGCGATCCACCTGCGGGGCTTCGCCCACCTGCTGCTGCGCTCCGACGACCCGGAGGCGGCCCGCGCGATGGTGCGGGCGGTGCTCGCCCAGCTCGCCGTGGTGCACGGCCCGGACGAGCTGCGGATCGCCGTCGTCACCGACAACGAGCGGCGGGCCGCCTGGGAGTGGGCCAAGTGGCTGCCGCACGCCCTGCACCCGACCGACACGGACGGCGCCGGCCCGGTCCGGCTGGTCGCCGGGAGCCTCGGTGAGGTCGAGCAGCTGCTCGGGGAGGAGTTCACCGGCCGCCCCGGCTACGAGCCGGACACCGTACCGGACCGGGACGAGCCGTTCACCGTTCTGGTCCTGGACGGGCCCGGCGCGCACAGCGGCAGCCGCGCCGCGTTGACCGGCTACCGCAACGCCGTCCTGATCGACCTCTCCGACTCCCTGGAGTGGCGCCCGGCCCGCACCACGCTGCGGCTGCGGATCGAGGAGGGCCGGCTCGCCATGGTCGGTGCCGACCGCAACCGGAAGGACGTCGTCACCGAGCTCGGCCGGCCCGACGCGCTCGGCGTGGCGGCGACGACCCGGCTGGCCGCCCGGCTGGCCCGCTTCCGGATCGCCGACGGCGTGGACGCCGCCGAGCCGCTGGCCACCGACTTCGACCTCACGGCCCTGCTCGGCATCCCCGACCTGCACGCCCACGACGTCGAGGCGCTCTGGGGCCAGCGCGGCATCCCGCAGCGGCTGCGCGTGCCGCTCGGCCTCGGCCCGGACGGCCGGCCCGTCGACCTGGACCTCAAGGAGTCCGCGCAGGGCGGCATGGGCCCGCACGGCATGCTGATCGGGGCGACCGGCTCCGGCAAGTCCGAGCTGCTGCGCACCCTGGTGCTGGCGCTCGCCGTCACCCACTCCTCCGAGGTGCTCAACTTCGTCCTGGTCGACTTCAAGGGCGGCGCGACCTTCCTCGGCCTGGACGCCCTGCCGCACACCTCCGCGGTGATCACCAACCTGGCCGACGAGGCCTCCATGGTCGACCGGATGCGCGACGCCCTGCACGGCGAACTCGTCCGCCGCCAGGAGGTGCTGCGCGAGGCCGGCTACGCCTCGCTGCTGGACTACGAGACGGCGCGCGCCGCCGGAACCGCGCTGCGCCCGCTGCCGACGCTGTTCGTCGTGGTCGACGAGTTCTCCGAACTGCTGTCCGCGCACCGGGACTTCATGGATCTGTTCGTGATGATCGGCCGACTCGGCCGCTCGCTCGGCGTGCACCTGCTGCTGGCCTCGCAGCGACTCGACGAGGGCCGGATGAGCGCACTGGAGTCCCACCTGTCGTACCGGATCGGCCTGCGCACCTTCTCCGCGATGGAGAGCCGCGGCGTGCTGGGTGTCCCGGACGCCTACCAGCTGCCCTCGCAGCCCGGCAACGGCTTCCTGCGCAGCGACATCTCCACCCTCACCCGCTTCAAGGCCGCCTACGTCTCCGGCCCGTACCGCCCCAAGCGCCGCGCCGCCCAGCAGGCCGCCATCGCCGGGCAGGTCGTCGCGTACGGCACCGACTACGTGATGCCCCGGCAGCGGCCGGCGGCGGAGGCCGAGCCGGTGGAGGAGCAGGCCTCGGCCGGCTCGCTGCTGGAGGTCGCGGCCGGCCGGCTGCGCGACGCCGGGCCGCCCGCGCACCGGGTCTGGCTGCCGCCGCTGGACGTGCCGCCCACTCTCGACGAGCTGCTGCCGCCGCTGGTCCCGCACCCCGAGCGCGGCCTCACCACCGAGGACGACACGAGCCGCGGCGCCCTCACGCTGGCCGTCGGCGTGGTCGACCGCCCCTTCCACCAGCTGCGCGACCTGCTCACCGCGGACCTCTCCGGCGCCGGCGGCCACATCGGTGTCGCCGGTGCCCCGCAGAGCGGCAAGAGCTCCCTGCTGCGCACCCTGATCACCGGCCTGGCGCTCACCCACACCCCGCGCGAAGTCCAGTTCTACTGCCTGGACTTCGGCGGCGGCACGCTGTCCGCGCTGCGCGGCCTGCCGCACGTCGGCGGGGTCACCGGCCGGCACGACGGCGAGCGGGTGCTGCGCACGGTGGCCGAGGTCAACGGGATCATCACCCGCCGGGAGCAGTACTTCGCCGAGCTGGGCATCGACTCCATCACGTCCTTCCGCCGCCGCCGGGCCGCGGGCGAGCTGCCCGACGAGGCGCACGGCGACGTCTTCCTGGTGATCGACGGCTGGAACACCCTGCGCCAGGAGTTCAACGACCTGGTCCAGCCGCTCACCCTGATGTCCCAGCGCGGCCTCAACTACGGCGTCCACCTGGTCATCGGCACCACCCGCTGGGGCGAGATCACCAGCGGACTGCGCGACCAGCTGCAGACCCGCTTCGAGCTGCGCCTCGGCGACTCCGTCGACTCCGTGATCAACATGAGGGCCGCCGCCAAGGTGCCCAAGCTGCCCGGCCGGGGCCTCACCGAGGAGCAGCTGCACTTCCTGACCGCGCTGCCCCGGATCGACGGATCCGGACGGGTCGACGACCTCGGCGAGGGCGTCGCCGACCTCGTCGACGCGGTCGCCGCGCACTGGACCGGGCCGCGCGCCCCCGAGGTCCGGATGCTCCCGCTCACCCTGGACGCGGCCCGGCTGCCCGCCCCCGAGGGCCGGCTGCGGGTGCCGATCGGCCTGGAGGACACCGAGGTCTCGCCGCTGTGGCACGACTTCGAGGAGAACCCGCACCTGCTGGTGGTCGGCGACAGCGAGGCCGGCAAGACCAACCTGCTGCGCCTGATGATCAAGGCGATCACCACCGCCTACACCCCGGCCGAGGCGCGGATCATGCTCGTCGACTACCGGCGAGGCCTGTACGACGCGGTGCCGGAGGACTACCGGCTCGGCTACGCGGTGGCCGTCGACAAGCTCCGCCAGATCGTGGACGGCGCGTCCCGGGCGATGAAGAACCGCATCCCGCCCGCCGACATCACCCCCGCCCGGCTCCGGCTGCGCGACTGGTGGACCGGCCCCGAACTCTTCGTCCTGGTCGACGACTACGACCTGGTCGGCTCCAGCACCGGCAACCACCCCTTCGCCGCCCTGCTGGACGACCTCTCCCAGGGCGCCGAGATCGGCCTCCACCTGGTCGTCGCCCGCGGCGCCAACGGCATCGGCCGGGCGATGAGCGACCCGCTGATCCGCAAGCTCCAGGAGGTCAACTCGCCGACCCTGCTGATGTCCTGCCCGCCCTCCGAGGGCTACCTGTTCGGCAACCTCAAGCCCCGCCCGTACCCGGCCGGCCGCGGCCTGTACATCACCCGGCGGCGGACGGTCCAGGTGCAGACCGGGCAGCTGGCGGAGGAGGAGTGATGGGCGCCGCACAGACCCCGGGCGTGTTCGGCGCCCCGACGCTGCGGGCACTCGGCCCGCACTACGTGATCGCGCCGCCCGGCGCGGAGGCGGACGGACTGGCCGAGGCACTGGCACCCGTACGGGCCGAACCGCGGGCGCTGCTGCTGCTCGCCGCCGCCGCCGACGCCGCGCCCGTGCTGCTCGGCTCGCTGGACGAGCTCGCCCGGGCCGCGCGCGAACGCGACGCCGACGTGCTGGTGCTGGCCGCCTCCGGGCTGGCGGCGCTCGGCCCGGACGGCCGACGGCCCGCCGAACTGCTCGCCAGGCGTGCCGGGTTGACGGTGGTCGCGCCGGACACCGTGGTCAGCGTCGAAGCGGACGGCACCCTGCCGGCCGTGAACGGGACGTGGTGGCGCTGCCGTCCCGGCGGGGGAGCGGAGCCGCTCGGCGGCCGCTGGCCCGCCGCCGCGACCATCACCCCCCTGGCCGGTGGGGCGTACTGGGTCACCGAGGCCGCGGTGGGACCGGCCCGACCGGCCGTGCTGGACCGGGCCGTCGCGCCCCCGGACGGGCTGCTGCTGATCATCGGCGAGCCGTCCGGAGAGCTGCCCAGCGGCGCCCAACTGGCTGACGCCGCAGCGCTCCTGCAGGAGTCGGCGACGCGGCGGGAACCCCTCGTGCTCAGCGCGCCCTGGGCCGCTCCGGTCGAACTCATCGAGCTGGCGGCCGTGTTGGCGGCCTCGCTCGGGCAGGAGGTGCGGGCGGCGATCGGCGTGCCGGTCGGGACGGCCGGGCTGTCCGGGGTCGGCGTGCGGCACGTCCACGTCGCGGAGGGCGGTGGGGAAGGCTGGGAGCCGTACCTCACCGAGCTGGTCGCCCGCCCGCGCGAGCGCACCGTCACCGCCGTCGGCTGGCGCACCCGCCCCGACCTCCCGGCGGCGCCCGGGGCCGCCCGCTACCCGGCGTTCCCCGGCTGGGAGTTGGAGGCGGTGTCCGCCGGGCTGTGGCTGCGCCCGGCCTCCGGTGCGGACCGCGGCCCCCGGCTGCGCCGACCGGACCCGGCCCGGCCGGTGCTGGTCGTCGGCGCGCCGGGGCGACCGGTGCCGGAGACGCTCTGGGACCACCTCGGGGCGGTGCTCGGCTCGCTGCCGGCCGGGCCGACGCGGCTCGGGCTCGCGGTGGCGGGGGCACTGGACGTGGGGTCGGCGGCGGTGGCGCGGTTCTGCGCGCGGCTGTACGGCCTGGACTGGGTCGGGGCGGAGGCGGGTGCTGCGGAGCCGTCCTTCCGGGGCGAGGTCGTGGCGGAGGCTCCGGCCTCTGCTCCGGCTCCGGTTCCGGGTGCGGTCGAGGCCGTGGTCGAGGCCGAGGTCCTGGCGGAGGCGACGGTGGAGCCGGTCGTCGCGCCCGCGCCCGCCGCCACGGTGTCGACCGCGGGCGGGGCGTTTCCGGGGGTTCGGGAGGAGGCCGGCGAAGGAGCAATATTGGCCCCTGAGGGCGTCGTCACGGAGCCCGAGGTCGAGGGGCCGGCCGCCGAGGCGCCGACGGCCGAGCCCGAGCCGGTTCCCGAGCCCGAGGCCGAGCCCGTTCCGGAACCCGTTTCCGAGCCCGAGCCGGTTCCCGAGCCCTTGACTCCAGCCGTGGCGCCCCCGCCCGTGGCGCCCCCGTCCCCGCCCGTGGCGCCGGTGGAGCCCGCCGCCACCTCGCCCGCCTCGGACGGCGCGGCGCTGGCGGCCCTGCTCGGCTCCGCCTACCAGCGCCTGGCGCGGCGGGCCGAGGACGTCGCGACCCGGCTGCCCGCCCTGCGCGCCCGGGCGGAAGGGGGAGCGCCGGGGCCCGAGCTGGTCGCCGTCCTGCTGCAGCACGGCGACTGCACCCCGCTGGCCCAGCGCGCCGAACTCCTCGCGGCGGCCCGGTCCGGCGCGCCCGGTCCCTACGGCCCGTACCTGCGCTGTCTGGCCGGCGGTCTGCGGCGGCTGCCCAGCCACTACGGCGGTGTGCTGGTGGCTGGCCCGGCGCAGGACTGTGACCTCACCGCGTACGCCCCGGGCACGGTGCTGACCGAGCGGGCCCCGGTGACCGGCCTGGCGGCGCCCGGGGCCGACCTGGGGGAGGACGTCGGGGTCGAGTTCGCCATCTGGTCCGTCGGTGGCCGGCGCAGCTCGGCCTTCGGCGAACCGGGCGACCAGCCGACGGTGATCTTCGCCCCGGGCACGCGGTTCGAGGTGGTCGAGGTCGAACCGGCGGACCAGGAGCAGGGCCGCCCGGCCCGGGTGCTGCTGCACGAGATCGGCGGGGTGCGGCCGGGCCCGGACCGGCTGCGCACCTGGCTCGCCCGCCGCGACGCCGTCGCCCCCGCCGACCGCGTCCGCCCGGCCGACCCGGCCCGCTACGTCCTCGCGCTGGGCGCGGTGTGACGGCGGACACGTCCCGGTGCTCCGGTGCGATGTCGTGATCTGCCGCTGGAGCCGGGCGGGAACGGCACCGGCCATCGCGTGCTCATCGGGCGTCGTGCGGACTCCTGAAGATCACGCGGTGGCCGCGGGGCCGCGGCATGGACGCGCCCGAGCGGATGGACCACCGGCTCGCACGGGAGTGCCACGGGTGAACTCCGGCATCGCGGCGACCCGGGAGGGGAAGCGACCCGACCATGGGATCCCTTCCGCAGCCGCCCTTCCACATGCCGTTCGAGTCCCGCCTCAACCCTCATGTCGACCAGGCCCGCGCGCATGCCAAGGAGTGGGCCCGGCGGATGGGCATGTTCGACGAGGCGTACTCGGAGTGGCCGCAGAGGTGGAGCGAGGAGAAGTTCGATCAAGCCGACTTCCCGTTGTTCATCGCCTTGACTCATCCGGACGCCGATGCCGGAGAGTTGGAGCTGGTCACCGATTGGCATGTCGCCCTGTGGTTCGTCGACGATCTGTTCCTGCCGCTCTACCGGCGTGACCACGACCGGGAGTCAGCCGCAGCACAGGTGGAGCGGCTGATGCTCCACCTGCCGTTGGACGGCCTGCCGCGGCCGCTGAACCCTGGAAATCCCGTGGAGCGGGCCTTCGCGGACCTGTGGACCGGCACGGCCGCCACCATGAGCCCGCTCTGGCGCGATCGGTTCATCAGCAGCGTGCGGCGCTTCCTGGACGGCGTGCTGTGGGAGCTCGAGCACGTCGACCGTGCCGTGACCGATCTGATCGAATATCTGGGAGCCCGCCGAGACTTTGGTGGTCTGCAGTTCACCGCCGTGCTCATGGAGCACGCGATGGGCGAACTCCGTCCGAACGTGCTCCGCCTCAGGGAGTTCCGCACTGCCGTCGACGCGTTCGTGGACGCCGTCAGCCTGCACAACGACATCGTGTCCCACGACCGGGAGGTCGATGAGGGCACGGTGGGCAACAACGGCGTGGAGGTCGCCGGTACGGCCCTCGGGCTGGACCGCCGTGACGCCGCTGCCGTCGTCGACGATCTGCTGACCGCCAGGGTCGACACTCTGGCCGGGGCCCCGGCGGCCGTACCGCCCGAGGCGGTACGGTTCGTGGCGTCGCTGCAAGAGGCGCTGGCGGGCTCGTACCTGTGGCACGAGCGGTCCGGCCGCTTCGGCCGGACCACGGCGAGTCCGCTCGGGGGACCTCGCGGTCTGGGCGCATCCGCGGCGTACGCCTTCCGGAGGAGCGGAAGGGCTCACCGCACCGTGCGCACCTGACCGACCGGGCCGCGACCACCGCGCGATCCTCGGAGTCCGCACGACCCCCGATGAGCACGCGACGGCCGTCGCCGTCCTCGCCCGGCTCCGCGGTGAACCCCGCGCCGCCGGTCGGCCGTCGGACGGAACGTAGGGACGTGGCCGGCGGTGAGGAGTTCGGTGATGGGCGAGACGGTGCGGGACGGGTTCCGGCTGGCGGCGGTCTTCGACGCGGTGGATCCGGTGACCGGGCCCGGGTTCGCCCCGGACCGGCCGCGGCTGGCGGCGGGGCCCGGGCGCGAGGCCGTAGCCCGCTACCTGCGGGCCGGGGCGGCGGTGCTGCTGACGCCGATGCTGATGGACGACGTGGTCGACCCGGCCCGGCGCGGCGTCGTGCCGATGGGCTTCCGCACCGACGGCCGGTGGATCTGGACCGACACCGTCACGTACTACCTGGAGGAGTACGGGCTGGCGCCGGACCCGGAGCTGCTCGCCCACGTGCGCGCGCAGGGGGACGGGCCGTGGGCGGCGCCGTCGGCGGCGTCGCTGGAGCAGGCCGTCTCCTTCGTGCTGACCCCGCCGGAGGCGGCCGCGGAGCCGGTCTGGAAGCTCGGCGCCTGAAGCGCTCCGATCTCCGCTGAACCGGTTCGGCCCCCCGGGCCGTAGGCCCCCATGGGAGTGTCGTCGAACAGCAGGGGATGCACGGTGGGCGAGGAGCAGCGCGGCGGGCCGGAGCGGAGGCCGGGTGGCTACCAGCTCCCGGCGGTGAACTGGGCGTTGGCGGCGGAGGAGTCCGCCGCGGAGTCGGTGGAGCCGGCGGAGGAGTCCGCCGCCGCGACGGCGGTACTGCCCGCGCAGCCGGGCACCGGGGCCGCGGGCGCCGCGCCGGGCGGTGCGCGGAGCGGACCGAAGCCCGCGGCCGCACCCGGCACCGGTGCCGGCACCGGGAACGGGGCCGCGACGGAGCCCGCGTCCGAGGCCGAGCCGGAGGCCGGGACCGAGCCCGAGGGCGGGAGCGGCATCGGGCCGGCGAGACTGCCGTCCCCCGTCACGGCCCAGGGCGCGGGCGCCCCCGCGCTGCCCGACGCGGTGGCCCTCGCCGCCGCCGCGACCGCCGAGCCCGCCGGCGACGGCGCCACGGACCCCGGGCCGCGCCCCGGCCGGGTCTCCCGTCCCATGATCGCCGCGGCCGTCGCCGTCGGCCTGGTGCTGGTCGGCACCTCCGTGGTGGTGACCCAGCTCGGCGGCAACGATCCGAAGCACGGGCCCGCCCAGGCCGACGCCCCGCCCGGTTTCGGGCAGGGCGGCGGGGACGGCGGCACCGGCTACGTCCCCGGCTTCGACGAGCACGGCGGCACCGGCGGGGCCCCCCAGGGCGGCGAGCAGCCGGGCGTGGCGATCCCGCTGCCGGACGGTTCGACCGCGCCCGCGCCCACGCCGGGCGACCAGGCGGCCTCGGCCCCGAACGGCACTTCCGGAGGCGGCGCCGGCGGCGGAGGCACGGTCGCCCGTCCCGGCGGCGCCGCCAACCCCGCCCCGGGCGGGGGCACGTCGGGCGGCGCGGCCGACCGCCCCCAGGGCGGCGGGGGCTCCGCCTCGGGCGGATCGGCCTCCGGCGGTTCGGGCGGTTCCGGTGGCGGCGCCAACCCGGCCCCCAACCAGCCCGCGCCGAACCAGCCGGCCCCCAACCAGCCCGCCCCGAACCAGCCCGCGCCCCCGGCCGCCGCCAAGCCGCCCGCACCGGTCACCGTGATCGCCGGCCCGTACTGCTCGAACGGCGGCCAGTACAAGACCAACGGCTGGTTCGACCAGGGCGACAGCGGCTGGCGCAACAACTCCGGTGGCTACAGCGGCGACGGCTGCAACGGCACCTACGCCTCGATGCCGATGTCCGGGGACGCCAACAAGGACGACGGCGGCAACTCGGTGGTCTGGACCTTCACCGTGGACAAGGTCTCCAGCTGCACCCTGTCCGTCTACATCCCGGGCAGCGGCAACGTGAAGCAGGTCGGCGGCAACCCGAGCTACTACACGGTGCAGAGCGGCGGCGGGCAGGTCGGCTCCTTCAGCATCAACCAGACCGCCAGCCGGGGGAGTTGGGTCAACCAGGGCCCGTTCACCTACCGCGGCCCGATCTCGCTGACCCTGCACAGCCGCGGCCTGGACTGGTCGGGAAGCACCAAGACCTACGCCCACCACGCCGCCGGCGCCGTCCGGGCCACCTGCACGGCCTGACCCGCCGCCCGAACCCACACCCGTACCACCGAACCACAACGCCCCACGACGAAGGGAACCCCACGCATGTCGCGCCCGGTGCTGACGGTCTGCGCGGAGCAGCGGGAGCCCGGCTCCTACCGCACGATCGGCGAAGCCCTCCAGGCTGCCCGAAGCGGCGCGGTGATCTCCGTCCGCCCCGGCCGGTACGACGAGAACCTGGTGCTCACCAAGGTGGTGAGCATCACCGCGGAGGACGTCCGGGGCAGCGTGCGGATCAGCCCGCGGCGCGGTTCGGTGGTCCAGGTGCTCACCGAGGCCGTCCAGCTCACCGGCCTGGTGCTCCAGGGGCAGGACGACGACCTGCCCGCCGTCGACGTCCCGCGCGGCCAACTCGCCATGCAGGACTGCGAGGTGATCGGCAACGCGTGGACCGCCGTGCTCACCCGCCAGCAGGGCGAACTCGCCATGCGCGGCAGCCGGGTGACCAACCCGGCCGGCGCCGGACTGGTGGAGACCTCCACCGGCACCAGCGTGATCGAGGACAGCGTCATCGAACACCTGGGCACCTCGGCCGTGGTCATCGGCGAGCGGGCCAACCCGACCGTCCGGCGCTGCGTGCTGCGCGACGCCCGCGGCAACGGCCTGTGCGCCAACGGCGAGTCGCGCGGCGTCGTCGAGGACTGCGAGATCTCCGCCACCGACAAGCCCGCCGTCGCCCTGGAGGAGCAGAGCAGCACGCGCCTGCTGCGCACCGAGATCCGGGACAGCGCGCTCGGCGTCTTCGTCGGCTCCACCGCCCGGGTCGTCCTGGAGGACTGCACCGTCACCGCCGTGCGCGGCCACGGCTACGTCCTCACCAACGGCACCGACCCGCTGCTGCGCCGCTGCCGCGCCGTCCGCCCCCAGGGCCACGGCCTGCACATCACCGGGCGGGCCCGCGGCACCCTGGAGGACTGCGAGGTCACCGCCCCCGCCCAGGCCGGCATCCACGTCGGCGAGTCGGCCGGGCCCGGCCTGGTGCGGGCGGTGGTGCGCGACGCCGGCACCGACGGCGTCGAACTCACCGGGGAGAGCGCCGCCGAGTTCGACCGGCTGGAGGTCCGCGACGCCACCGGCGTCGGCATCGTGGTGCGCGACGGCGCCAACCCGCTGCTGCGCCGCAGCACCGTCACCGCCGCGGGCGGCCACGGCATCGAGGTGCTGCGCGACGGCCGCGGCCGGCTGGAGGACGTCACCGTCGTCGACGCGGGCAGCCACGGGGTGCGGATCTCCGACGGCGCCAACACCTACCTCGGCGGCAGCCTGGTGCGCGGCAGCGGATCCTGCGGGATCTCGGTCGGCGCCGAGGGCGTCGCCACCCTGCGCGACGTCGAGTCCGCCGACAACGCGACGGACGGCGTGAGCGTCGAGCACGGCGGCGAACTGACCGCCACCCGCACCCGGATGCGGACCAACCGGCGGCACGGGCTGCACCTGCTGCCCGGCGCCCGCGCCACCCTGACCGCGTGCCAGCTCTGCGACAACACCGTGGACGGGCTGCGCTCCGAGTCCGTGGAGCCCGTCCGGCTCACCGACTGCGTGGCCGCCGAGAACCAGGGCGCCGGGCTGCGGCAGACCGAGCCGACCGACCGCCTCGCGCTGGAGAACCTCGACAGCCGCGACAACCGCTCGCCGGACGCCCACGGCACGGCCGCCGTCGCCGCCGCCGGATCCGGCGACGCCCCCGCCGGCGACGGGACGGACGCCCCGGCCGAGGGCGCCGACGGCCCCGGGACGGCCCCGGCCGGGCCGCAGGGCCCGCAGGCCGTCCTCCAGACCCTGGTCGGGCTGCAGGGCGTGAAGGAGCAGGTCGCCACCCTGGTCAACCTCAACAAGCTGGCCCGCCGCCGGGAGCAGGCCGGACTGCCCGCCCTGCCGATGAGCCGCCACCTGGTCTTCGCCGGGCCGCCCGGCACCGGCAAGACGACCGTCGCCCGGCTCTACGGCGCGATCCTCGCCGAACTCGGCGTGCTGCGCAGCGGCCACCTGACCGAGGTCGCCCGGGCCGACCTGGTCGCCTCGATCATCGGCGGCACCGCCCTGAAGACCACCGAGGTGGTGATGGAGGCCCTCGGCGGGGTGCTGTTCATCGACGAGGCGTACACCCTGTCCGCCGGCTCCGGCGGCAGCGGGCCGGACTTCGGCCGGGAGGCCATCGACACCCTGGTCAAGCTGATGGAGGACCACCGCGACGACCTGGTGGTCATCGTCGCCGGGTACGAGGCCGAGATCCGCGAGTTCCTGGCCTCCAACCCCGGCCTGGCCTCCCGGTTCAGCCGCACCGTGGAGTTCCGCAACTACAGCGACGACGAGCTCACCACGATCGTCGAGCACGCCGCGGCCGGGCACGGCTACGAGCTCGCCGAGGGCACCCGGGAGGCGCTCGCCGCGCACTTCGACCGGATGCCCAAGGGCGCCGACTTCGGCAACGGCCGCGCCGCCCGCAAGGTGTTCGAGGAGATGGTCGACCGGCAGGCCTCCCGGCTCGCCGAACTGGCGGACTTCGACAACGAGGCGCTCACCCGGCTGCTGCCCGCCGACGTCGGCGAGGAGGCCGCCGCGGCCGCCGCCGGCGAGGAACGGCCCGAGGAGCCCGGCCTGCTCGACCGGCTGCGCGCCATGGTCGGCCTCGCCGCGGCCAAGGAACAGGTCGAGGACCTGGTCAACCTGACCAAGCAGACCCGGCGCCGGATCGAGGCCGGACTGCCCGCCGCCACCATCAGCCACCACCTGGTGTTCTCCGGCCCGCCCGGCACCGGCAAGACCACCGTCGCCCGGCTCTACGGCGAACTCCTCGCCGAACTCGACGTCCTGCCCTCCGGCCAGCTCGTCGAGACCGCCCGCGCCGACCTGGTCGGCCGCTACATCGGCCACACCGCCCAACTCACCCGGGACGCCTTCGAACGCGCCCGCGGCGGCGTGCTGTTCATCGACGAGGCGTACACCCTCACCCCCCGCAACGGCTCCGGCGGGGACTTCGGGCAGGAGGCGGTCGACACCCTGATGAAGCTGATGGAGGACCACCGCGACGAGGTCGTGGTGATCGTGGCCGGCTACCAGGAGGAGATGCGCGGCTTCCTCGCCTCCAACCCCGGCCTCGCCTCCCGGTTCTCCCGGGAGATCACCTTCGACCACTACGCGGACGACGAACTCGTCACCATCGTCCGGGTACAGGCCGAGACGGCCGGCTACACCTGCGCCCCGGAGACCCTCGCCGCGCTCGGCACCCTGTTCGGCGCCGTCCCGCGCGACCGCTCCTTCGGCAACGGGCGCTTCGCCCGACAGGTGCTGGAGGCGATGATCACCCGCCAGGCCGGCCGGCTGTCCCGGCTCGACGTGGCCGACCTGGACGAACTCAGCCTGCTGCTGCCGCAGGACATCCCGGTCGAGCGGATCGGCAGCCTCGCGTGAGGACGGCGACCCGCGCGGCGAGGACGGTGGCCGGAACGGTCGCCGCGGGCGTCCTGGCCTCCGGGCTGCTGCTCCCGGTCGGCACCGCCGCGGCCGACAGCCCGGACGCCCCCGACGCCCTGCCCCGGGTCAGCCAGCAGCGGCACGACGCGCTCGGCCGGCCGGCCGGCTGCCTGCCGCCGTCCGTCAAGGGCACCCAGCTCACCCCCTGGCCGCAGACCTTCCTCCGCCCCGACCGGGTCTGGCCGCTCAGCCGCGGCGAGGGCGTCACCGTCGCCGTCCTCGGCTCCGGCGTCCAGGACGGCGCCGGCCTGCTGGCCGGCCGGCTCGACCAGGCCCGGCTGCCCGGCGGCCCCGACCCCGCCCAGGACTGCGTCGGCCACGGCACCTTCCTGGCCGGCCTGATCGCCGCCGACCAGCGCGAGGGCGCCGGCTTCGCCGGCATCGCGCCGCGCGCCCGGATCCTCGCGATCTCCGTCACCAACGAGGCCGGAACCGCCTCGGCGGACCTGCTGGCCCAGGGCATCACCACGGCCGCCGACCGGGGCGCGCGGGTCATCACGGTCGCCGTGGCGCTGCCCAACGGCACCGACGCCCTCGCCGCCGCCGTCCGCGCGGCCCGCGGCAAGGGCGCGCTGATCGTCGCCCCGGCCGCACCCGACACCGTTCCGACCGACGCCACCGGCGCGACCAAACCCGTCCCGGCCTACCCGGCGGCCTACCCCGAGGTGCTCGCCGTCCGGGACCTCGCCCCCGGCGGCGCGCTGCCCGACGGCCCGGCCGCCGTCCCGGTCGGCGGCCGGATCGACCTCGCCGCCCCCGGCGACGCCGTCACCGGCCCCGGCCCGGCCCCCGGCGGCTACTACACGGGCGCCGGCCCCAGCTTCGCCACCGCCTTCGTGGCCGGCACCGCCGCCCTCGCCCTCGGCTACCGGCCGGACCTGACCGTCGACCAGCTGACCGAACGCCTGGAAGCCACCGCCTACCGCAGCCCCGACGCCCAGCACGGCCACGGCACCGTCGACCCGGTCGCCGCCGTCACCCGCCTCGCCGCCCCCGCCGCGCCCGCCGCGCCCCCGCCCACCGCGGCCCTCACCATGCCCCCCGCCCCGCCCACCAGCGACGCCGCCACCCTGGCGGGCCTGGTCGCCCTCTCCGCGCTCGCCCTCATCGCCCTGGTCGCCGCCGCCGGCGCCGTGGCCCCCCGTGCCCGCGCCCGGGGCTGGCGCCCGGGTCGCGCCGAGGACAGCTGAGGCCGACGCCCAGCACGGCCGCGGCACCGTCGACCCGGTCGCCGCCGTCACCCGCCTCGCCGCCCCCGCCGCGCCCGCCGCGTCCCCGCCCAC
>NZ_JBSFWR010000084.1:0-39325 GCF_053594915.1 Kitasatospora sp. NPDC002543
CAGGTGGGCGACCGCCGAGGAGTGGTCCCCGGCCGCCAGGTCCAGCTCGCCGAGGATGCCGAGGGCCTGGGCGAGGTGGTGCCCCAGGTCGAAGCCGAGCCCAGCGCTCGGCACCGGGGCCGTCGCCGTGTTTCCGCGAGCTGTGACATCCGCATTGGCAGGGCCATCCGGCTGTGGCAGGATCCCCTCCGCCCTCAAGTCGATCAAGGAAAGACCAAGAGAGGGCAAAAGCACCACCATCGCCTCACAGTGCCCAGGGGGGCCCACATTTCCAGATTCCGCACGGTCCTCGCCGCCGGTGCCACGCTGCTCGCGGCGGTCGGCCTGCCGGCCGTCTCCACGAGCGGCGCGGCCGCGGCGAGCACCACGCTCCACGTCAACCGCACGACCGGCTGCACCGACAGCGGCGCCGGCACCGAGTCGGCGCCGTACTGCACCATCGGCGCGGCGGCCGCCGCCGCCCAGCCGGGCCAGACGGTCGAGATCGCCGACGGCACCTACAACGAGAACCCGACCATCACCCGGTCGGGCACCGCCGAGGCGCCGATCACCTTCCGCGGCCGGAACGTCCACACCACCCCGATGGCCACGGGCGCGCAGATCGGCGACCGGACGAACCCCGCGGACGGACTCGTCGTCAAGGGCGCCGACCACCTCCGCTTCGAGAACCTCATCCTCACCGTGGCCGCCCCGAAGACCGCCGTGCTGGTGGACGGGGCCCGCGACGTGTCCTTCGACCGGATGACCATCTCCACGGGCGCCGCCGTGCACGTCACCAACGGCTCCGCCGACGTGCGCTTCGGGCGCGGCTGGATGGGCTCCGGCCAGGCCCCGGCGGTCACCGTGGACGGCGGCTCCACCGGGACGGTCATCACCACCAACCAGGTACACAAGGCCGACGCGGGGCGCGCGACCGCGCCCGGCATCCTGGTGAAGGACGCCCCGAACACCGTCGTGGTCGCCAACACCGTCGACGCGCCCTGCTCCCAGGGCATCGTGCTGGACGGCACCTCGACCGGCGCCGTGGTCGAGAACAACGTGGTGAACACCGCGATGGGCTCGAGGGCCTGCGGCTCCCAGGCCGCCGTCGCCACCGGGATCACGGTCGCGGCGAACTCCACCACGGGCACCAAGGTCGACTACAACGTGGTCGACCCGCGCAGCGGCGGCGCGGCCTACAGCTGGGCCGACAGCCCGTACACCTCGCAGGAGGCGTTCACCGCGGCCACCGGCCAGGGGGCGCACGACTTCGTGGCGCCCAGCCAGGTGGACCGGGGCCCGGACACGCCGCTGGACCACAAGGTCGACTCGGCGGACGAGAACGCCCCGGGCATGCTTCCCACCGACTTCGACGACAAGGCGCCCGGCGACGACCTGACAGTCCCCAACACCGGCACCGGCAGGGGCATCCGCGACCGCGGCGCGACCGAACGGGCCTTCATCGGCAGCGGGTTCACCCCGGCCGGCCCGACGCGGCTGCTGGACACCCGGGCGCCGATCGGTGTCCCCGCGGCGCAGGCCGTACCCGCCTGGGGCACCGTCGACCTCCCGGTGGCGGGCGTCGCCGGCGTCCCCGCGGAGGGACTGACGGCGGTGACGATCAACGTGACGGTCACCGACCCCCAGCTCCAGGGCCACCTGCGGGTCTACCCGCACGACGCCCCGCAGTGGGACAGCTCCGCCCTGAACTGGACGGCCGGGCGCACCGTCGCCAACCTGGTGACGGTGCCGGTGAAGGACGGCAAGGTGTCGTTCTACAACGCCTCCGGCGGCACCGTGCACCTGATCGCCGACCTGGAGGGCTACTACAGCCCGCAGGGCTCGCTGTTCCACCCGCAGGGCCCGACGCGGCTGCTGGACACCCGGGCGCCGATCGGTGTCCCCGCGGCGCAGGCCGTGCCCGCCTGGGGCACCGTCGACCTCCCGGTGACCGGCCTCGCGGGCGTCCCGGCGGCCGGTGTCACCGCCGTGACGATGAACGTCACGGTGACCGAGCCGCAGACCGACGGGCACCTCACGGTGTACCCGCACGGAGACGAGGCGCCGAACGCCTCCAACCTCAACTGGACCGCCGGGCGGACGACCCCGAACCTGGTGACCGTGCCGGTGAAGGACGGCAAGGTGTCGTTCCACAACGCCTCCGGCGGCACCGTCCACCTGATCGCCGACCTCGCCGGCTACTACGCCGCCGAGGGCAAGGTCAGCTACCACCCCGACGGCCCCCGGCGACTGCTCGACACCCGCACGGGCCTCCGGACGCCCATCCCGGCCTGGGGCACCATCACCCTGGACCCCACGGACTTCCCCTACGTCGCCGGGATGACCCTGAACGTCACCGCCGTCGAGCCGGGCGCCGAGGGCCACCTCACCGTCTACCCGTACGGGGACGCGGCGCCGAACGCCTCGAACCTCAACTTCCTGCCGGGGGAGACCGTCGCCAACCAGGTCGTGGTCCCGCTGAAGGACGGCAAGGTGTCGCTCTACAACGCGAGCGGCGCCCCGCTGCACCTCGTGGTCGACTCGTACGGCTACCAGGCGTACTGACCACTCCGCACGAACGGCCCCGGTACCGAGCCCCGCGCTCGGCACCGGGGCCGTCGCCGTCCGCCCCGGAGGCCCGCGGAAACCTCCTTGGCGAGGGCTCCGGCGCCGTGGAATGATCCGCACGCTCTCCATGCGATCCATCCCGACCGTGGGGGGCCGACATGCGTGACAAGCGTTCCAAAAGGCCCAGGGGGGCTCCCATTTCCAGATTCCGTACAGCTCTCGCCGCCGGCGTGACGCTGCTCGGCGCGGTCGGCCTGCCGGCCGCCGCCGCGGGCACCGCGGCCGCGGCGGGCGGCACGCTCTACGTCAACAACGCCGGCTACGCCCACTGCACCGACAGCGGCACCGGTGCCCAGGCGGCGCCGTACTGCACAGTGAGTGCGGCGGCCGCTGCCGCTCAACCAGGTCAGACAGTCGAGATCGCTGCGGCCGAATACCGTGACACCGCGTTGGCCTTGACTCGTTCCGGGACCGCTGAGGCCCCGATCACCTTCCGTAGCAGGAACGGTGGCGTCCAGCTCCTCGGCGGTCCGGGCAACCGGGACAACACCATCGTGGTCAAGGGAGCCAGCCACCTGCGGTTCGAGAATCTGGCGGTGCACAGCACTCTGAGTCCCGCTGTGGTGGTCGACGGCGGGCACGACGTCTCGTTCACGAACGTCGCGGTCTGGGGCAGCGGAGTCCGGATCACCAATGCCTCCGACAAGGTCACCTGGGCTCGGAGCGAGTACAAGTACGGGTATGGCCCGGCGGTTCAGGTCGACGGAGGTTCAACCGGGACTGTCCTGACCACCAACGTGTTCCGGAACGTCAGTGCCGGTGGGCTGGCCGGCATCGTAGTCAGGGATGCCCCAAACACCGTCGTGGTGGCGAACACGGTCGAACCGGTGTGCTCTGCGGGGATCGTTCTGGACGGCGCTTCGTCCGGTGCGGTGGTCGAGAACAACGTGGTGACCGAACCGTGGGACCGGTGCTCAGATCCGGCTGCCTCCACGGGGCTCACCATCGCGGCGGACGCCATGGTGGGTACCAAGGCCGACTACAATTTGATCAACCCGGGTGGCAGCGGTGGGGTGGCCTACAACTGGGGAGGGGCCACCTATCCGAGCCAGCAGGCGTTCACCACGGCCACTGGTCAGGGAGCGCACGACTTCGTCGAGTCCGTGTATGGGCCGAGGGGCCCGCTTGCACCGGTCGACCACAGGATCGACTCGGCGGACGAGACCGCCCCGGGCATGCTGTCGACCGATGTCAGCGGTGCCGCCGCAGTGGACGACCCACTCACTGTCAACATCGGTACCGACAGCGGTATCCGTGACCGCGGCGCGATCGAGCGGACGGACGTCGGTAGCACCTTCACCCCGTCCGGTCCGACACGTCTGCTGGACACTCGCGCGGCGATCGGTGTCCCTGCGGCTCAGACGGTTCCGGCGGGCGGCATAGTCGATCTCCAGCTGGAGGGTGTGGCCGGTGTGCCGGCGAGCGGTCTCGATGCAGTGACGATGAACGTGACGGTCACCGATCCGCAGCAGGACGGGCACCTGACCGTGTACCCGAACGCTTCGTCGGTGCCGAACTCGTCGAGCCTCAACTGGTCGGCCGGGCAGACGATCGCGAACCAGGTGACGGTACCGGTGCGGAACGGCAAGGTGTCGTTCTACAACGCCTCCGGCGGCACGGTGCACCTGATCGCGGACCTGGCGGGCTACTACAGCAACGACCCGAAGGGTTCGCTTTTTCACGCTCAAGGCCCGACGCGGCTGCTGGACACCCGGGCGCCGATCGGTGTTCCGGCGGCGCGGGCGGTTCCGGCCTGGGGCACCGTAGACCTTCCGGTCACCGGTGTGGCGGGGGTTCCGGCGTCGGGTGTGACGGCGGTGACGATGAACGTGACGGTGACGGAGCCGCAGGCCGACGGGCACCTGACGGTGTATCCGCACGGTGATGTTGCTCCGAGCTCGTCGAACCTGAACTGGCCTGCCGGGCGGTCGATTCCGAACCTGGTGACGGTGCCGGTCAAGGACGGCAAGGTGTCGTTCTACAACGCATCCGGCGGCACCGTCCACCTGATCGCCGATCTGGCGGGCTACTACGCGACCGAGGGCAAGGTCACTTACCGGCCGACCGGGCCGGTTCGGATCCTCGACACCCGGCAGATCACCCGATGGCCCGAGTGGCCGTGGGAGACCCGTCCTGTGGGCACCGTCCCGGCCTGGGGCACCCAGGACATCCCGATCAACGTCTCGCCGAGCGTCGCGGCGGTGACCCTGAACGTGACGGTCACCGAGCCGGGCACCGACGGGCACCTGACCGTCTACCCGCACGGGGACGCGGCGCCGAACGCCTCGAACCTGAACTTCCTGCCGGGGGAGACCATCGCGAACCAGGTAGTCGTTCCGGTGAAGGACGGCAGGATCTCCTTCTACAACGCCAGCGGCGCCCCGCTGCACCTGGTCGTCGACCTGTTCGGCTACCAGTCCTACTGATCCCCGCCCCACCCCGACGGCCCCGGTGCCGAGCCCCGCGCTCGGCACCGGGGCCGTCCGGCTGAGTAGGCTCGGGCGGGTGAGCACCCCACTTCCCTTCCCCGACCTGCGCGGCGCCGCCACCGGCGTCGGTTCGCTGCCCGGTACCGACGCCCGGGAGGCCGCCAAGACCTCCACCGGGGCCCTGGAGCACCTGCCGTTCCTGCCCGAGCTGCCCGCCCGCGGGCCGGGGGCGGACATGATCGGCCGCGGCGCCGGTCTGCTGGTCGAGTTGTTCGCGCAGACCGAGCCGAGCGGCTGGCGGTTCACCGACCGTCCCGGCCGGGACACCCGGCGGGCGCATTCCTGGCTCGGCGAGGACCTGGACGCGCTGGAGGAGTTCACCCAGGGCTACCAGGGCGCGCTGAAGGTCCAGGCGGTCGGCCCGTGGACGCTGGCGGCGAGCATCGAGCTCAGGCACGGGGAGAAGGCGCTCTCCGATCCCGGCGCCTGCCGGGACATCGCGGGTTCGCTCGCGGAGGGGCTGCGCCGGCACCTCGCGGACGTCCGCAGGCGGGTGCCCGGTGCGGAGGTGGTGCTGCAGCTGGACGAGCCCTCGCTGCCCGCCGTGCTGGCCGGGTCGGTGAAGACGGCCAGCGGTTTCCAGCGGCTGCGTTCGGTGGACCGGCAGGTCGCCGAGGAGGTGCTGCGGGAGGTGGTCCGGAGCCTGGACGCGCCGGTGGTGGTGCACTCGTGCGCGCCGGACGTGCCGGTGCCGCTGCTGCGCCGGGCCGGGGTGGCCGGGATCTCCCTGGACTTCTCGCTCCTCTCCGAGCGCCAGGACGACGACCTGGGGGAGGCCGTGGAGGGCGGCACGATGATCCTCGCTGGTGTCGTCCCCTCCACTGACCAGGCAGTGTCCGACCCTGCCGGTAGTGTCCAGGGTGTCAGGACCTTGTGGCGCAGGCTCGGGTTCGCCCCGGAGCTGCTGGGCCGCCGTGTGCTCGTGACGCCGACCTGCGGGCTGGCCGGGGCGTCCCCGGCGTACGCGCGCGGGGCGCTGTCGTCCGCGGTGCGGGCGGCGCAGAGCCTGGTGGACAACCCGGAATGAGAACGTAGGAGGGCTTGCGGTGACGGCTGTCGAGGGCTGGGAGGACGTCCCGGCGGAGGTGCGCAGGCGGCACGCCGAGCTGGCGCAGGAGATCACCGACCACCGGGCCCGGTACTACCAGCAGGACGCGCCGATCGTCAGCGACGCCGAGTTCGACGCGCTGATGCGGGAGCTGGAGGGGATCGAGGCCGAGCACCCGGCCCTGGTCACCCCGGACTCGCCGAGTCAGCGGGTCGGCGGCGCCCCCACCGCGCTGTTCGCCGAGGTCGAGCACCGCGAGCGGCTGCTCAGCCTGGACAACGCGATGGACGACGAGGAGCTGGCCGCCTGGGCGGACCGGGTCGCCACCGAGCTGCACGGCATCGACTACCACTACCTGTGCGAGCTCAAGGTGGACGGCCTGGCCGTCAACCTCACGTACGAGAACGGCCAGTTGACGCAGGCGGCGACGCGCGGCGACGGTCGGGTCGGCGAGGACATCACCCCCAACGTCCGCACCATCAAGGAGATCCCGCACCGGCTCAAGGGCGAGAACATCCCCGAGCTGGTCGAGATCCGCGGCGAGGTCTACTTCCCGACCGAGGCCTTCGACGCGCTCAACGCCTCCTTCGCGGAGGAGAACGAGCGCCGCCGGCAGGAGAACGAGGAGCGCGCCAAGGAGGGCAAGCGTCCCCGGTCGATGATCCGGCTGTTCATGAACCCCCGCAACGCCGCCGCCGGTTCGCTGCGCCAGAAGGACCCGCACGTCACCGCCTCCCGCCCGCTGCACATGGTGGTGCACGGCATCGGCGCCCGGGTCGGCTTCGACATCGACAACCAGTCGCACGCCTACCAGCTGCTGCACGACTGGGGCCTGCCCACTGCCCGGCACAACAAGGTGGTGGGGACGCTCGCCGAGGTGCGGGCGTTCATCAAGCACTTCGGCGAGCAGCGGCACTCGGTCGAGCACGAGATCGACGGCGTGGTCGTCAAGGTGGACGAGATCGCCCTGCAGGGCCGGCTCGGCGCCACCTCGAAGTCCCCGCGCTGGGCGATCGCCTGGAAGTACCCGCCGGAGGAGGTCACCGGCAAGCTGGCGGAGATCAAGGTCGGCATCGGCCGCACCGGCCGGGCCACCCCGTACGCGGTGCTGGCCGAGCCGGTGAAGGTGGCCGGCTCGATGGTGCAGTACGCGACGCTGCACAACCAGGACGTCGTCAAGGTCAAGGACGTGCTGCTCGGCGACACCATCGTGCTGCGCAAGGCCGGCGACGTCATCCCGGAGATCCTCGGCCCGGTGTACGACCTGCGGGACGGCACCGAGCAGGCCTTCGTGATGCCCTCGCACTGCCCGGAGTGCGGCAGCGAGCTGCGCCCGATGGCCGAGGGGGACATCGATCTGCGCTGCCCCAACGCGCGGTTGTGTCCGGCCCAGATCCGGGAGCGGATCGCCTTTCTCGGCGGCCGGCAGTGCCTGGACGTGGAGGGGCTCGGCTACGTCGCGGCCACCGCGCTGACCCAGCCGCTGGAGCCGGCCGAGGCACCGGTGAAGAACGAGGCCGACATCTTCGGGCTGACGCAGGAGAAGCTGCTGCCGATCAAGGTGCTGGTCCGGGACCCGAAGACCGGCATGCCGAAGCTGGACGACCGGACGGGCAAGGAGAAGGAGGTCTTCTTCTTCGCCACCACCAAGGGCGAGCCGAAGAAGTCGCTCCAGGCCCTGATCGACAACCTGGACGCGGCGAAGGAGCGGCCGCTCTGGAGGTTCGTCAACGGTCTGTCGATCCGGCACGTGGGCCCGGTCGCCGCGCAGGCGCTGGCCCGGGAGTTCCGCGACCTGGAGAAGATCTTCGAGGCGAGCGAGGAGCAGTTGGCGGCCGTCGAGGGGGTCGGCCCGATCATCGCCCGCTCGATCAGGGAGTGGCACGCGGAGGAGTGGCACCGGGAGATCCTCAGGAGCTGGAAGGAGGCCGGTGTCCGCTTCACCGAGGAGTTCGCGGACGAGGAGGAGGCGGAGCGCCCGCTGGAGGGGCTGACCGTCGTGGTGACGGGCACCCTGGCGGGCCACACCCGGGACGGTGCCAAGGAGGCGCTGACCTCGCGCGGAGCGAAGGTGACCGGTTCGGTTTCGAAGAAGACCGATTTTGTGGTCGCCGGTGACAACCCCGGGTCCAAGTACGACAAGGCTGTTCAGCTCGGCCTGCCAGTCCTGGACGACGCCGGGTTCACCGTCCTGCTCGCCGACGGGCCGGCCGCCGCCCGGGCCCACCTGGGGCTTCCGGGGCCGGAGGGGGCCGGAGGGGCGCAGGAGGAGCCCGTCGAGGGCTGATCCCGGGCCGACCCGAGCGGCCGACGACCGGATCGGGGTTGTTATCGTCCTGATGCGGCGTCACCGGGTGCCGCACGGTGAAAGCGGGCATTGTGTCACTGTGCGACACCCCGGCGCGGTGGCGCGTTTCCGGTTGTCCGAAAGTCTGCCCACCGGGTGGACCCCGACATACCCTGGAGCGCAACAGAGTGTCAGCAGGGGTGGGGGCACCGGCTGGGCCGGTGCTCCTCGGGGTCGCTCCATGCCCGGCAGCTGTCGGTACCGGCACGGTGCCTCACCGTAAGGCGGCCTGACGGGGCGGGCCCGACGGAGGACAGGGCTTATGGATCGTACGACCGGCGGTGCGCCCACACGCCCGCCGCAGGGGGTGGCGGGGGCGGTCCTGCTGCTCGGCGTGTTGCTGGCCGGAGCCGCGCCGCTCATCCCGCTGGCCGTCCTGGTCTACCGGTACGAGCCCGAGTTGCTGCCGCTGTTCGCCGTGCCCCTGGCGGTGCTGGTGGCGGCCTGGCGGATCGCCCGGGACCGCGCCCGCGACCAGCTGACCGACCCGCTGACGGATCTGCCCAACCGTCAGGCCCTGCTGTTGGCCGCCCAGGAGGCGATCGCACAGTGTCAGCAGGGCTACAGCGTCGGTCTCATCCTGCTCGATCTCGATCGCTTCCGATCACTCAACGACACACTCGGTCATACGGCCGGTGACCGGCTGCTGGTTCACATCGCCCGCCGGCTGCACCGGGCCCTGCGCTCCGGCGGCCCGGCCGGCAGCGCCACCCGGGAGTCCATCGACGACGTCTTCGCCGGCCTGCCCCGGCACTACCGCCGCGGCCGCCCGATGGTGGCCCGGATGGGCGGCGACGAGTTCGCCGTCCTGCTGCCCGGCATCAACTGCCCGGACAGCCTGGAGCGGGTCGCCAAGGCGCTGATCGCCGAACTGGCCGCCCCGATCCGGCTGGACGGGCTGCTGCTCGTCCTGGAGGCCAGCGCCGGCGTCTGCGTCTACCCGCAGCACGCCCAGGACGCCGAGTCGCTGCTGCGCCGCGCCGACGTCGCGATGGGCCACGCCCAGCGCGGGTGCTGCGGCGTCGCCCAGTACGACGAGACCCAGGACGCCGACACGCCGTACCGGATCGGGCTGCTGGGGGACCTGCGCCGGGCGCTGGAGACCGGCGAGGTGCAGCTGCACTACCAGCCGAAGGTGGCCTTCGACGGCCGGGTGGTCGGCCTGGAGGCGCTGCTGCGCTGGGAACGGCCCGGTCAGGGGAAGGTCTCGCCGGACGAGTTCGTCGGGCTCGCCGAGTCCAGCGGCCTGATGCCCCGGCTCACCGACTACGTGCTGGAGGCGGCCGTCGGCCAGCTCGCCTACTGGCGCGACCAGGGCCTCCAGGTGCAGGTCGCGGTCAACGTCTCGCCGCGCGACGTGCTCAACCCCGGCTTCGCCCAGCGGGTGGCCGGCCATCTCGTGCGCCACCAGGTGCCGGCCCACGCGCTCCAGCTGGAGATCACCGAGCGGCTGCTGCTGGACGACTCCCGGCGGGCCGCCGACACCCTGGCCGAACTGCGCGGCTACGGCGTCGGGATGTCCCTGGACGACTTCGGCACCGGGCACTCCTCGCTGGTGCGGCTGCGCAGCCTGCCGGTCGGCGAGCTGAAGATCGACCGCTCCTTCGTCTCCCGGATGGTCGCCGACGACCACGACGCGGCGGTGGTCCGCTGCTCCGTGGAACTCGCCCACTCGCTGGGCCTGACCGTGGTCGCGGAGGGCGTCGAGGACGACGAGACCTGGGAACGGCTGCACTGCATGGGCGTGGACGCCGTCCAGGGCTGGCTGGTGTCGGCCGCGCTGCCGGCCGAGCAGGCCACCGCCTGGCTGCGGGTGCACCGCACCGGCGCCCCGCCGGTGGAGCGGCTCGGCGTGCCGCCCCAGCTGCACGCGGGCTTCCAGCCGGTCCAGGGCGCCAAGCCGATCGCCCCGCCGGCCCGGCCGCCGGTCCGCCCGCCGGTGCTGCCGCCGACGCTCCCGCCGGTCCGGCCGCCGGTCATCCCGCCCACGCTGCCGCCGGTGGCCCAGGTGGTGCAGGCCGCGCACCGGGAGATCAAGCCGCAGGGCTGGGCCCGCACCCGGCCCCAGTAGGCCCGCCGGGAGCGGTGACGGACACGGGTGACGGGCGCCGCGGCTCACTCGTTGGCCGGGGCGTGGGCCGGGCCCCATAGGATGGGGTCCAAAGACCACGAGGACGGAGCGCCGAACCCGGCTGCTCCTGCCCGGGCCCGGCACCGCCCGCAAGGCACCGCCGGGTCTCACCAGAACTCACCCTGAGGATCGCTGCATGCCTGGCATCACGCGCGAGGAGGTCGCCCACCTCGCCCGGCTGTCGCGTCTTGAGCTGAAGCCCGAAGAGCTGGACCACTTCGCCGAGCAGCTCGACGTGATCATCGGCGCGGTCGCCCGCGTTTCCGAGGTCGCCGGACAGGACGTCCCGCCGACCTCCCACCCGCTGCCGCTGACCAACGTCATGCGTGCGGACGAGGTGCGGCCGTCGCTCACTCCGGAGCAGGCGCTGTCCGGCGCCCCCGCCGCCGAGGAGCAGCGTTTCCGTGTGCCGCAGATCCTCGGGGAGGACTGACCGAGATGACCGAACTGATCCGTTTCACCGCCGCCGAGACCGCGGGTGCCATCGCCAAGGGCGAGGTGTCCGCCGTCGAGGTCGCGCAGGCCCACCTGGACCGCATCGACGCGGTCGACAAGAAGGTCAACGCCTTCCTGCACGTCGACACCGAGGGCGCGCTGGCCGCGGCCAGGGCCGTCGACGAGAAGCGCGCCAAGGGCGAGGAGCTGGGCCCGCTGGCCGGCGTCCCGCTGGCGCTCAAGGACGTCTTCACCACCAAGGGCATCCCGACCACCTGTGGCTCGAAGATGCTCGAGGGCTGGATCCCGCCGTACGACGCCACGCTGACCAGCCGTCTCAAGGACGCTGACGTGGTCATCCTCGGCAAGACCAACATGGACGAGTTCGCGATGGGCTCCTCCACCGAGAACTCCGCCTACGGCGTGACCGGCAACCCGTGGGACCTCTCCCGCATCCCCGG
Organism: Kitasatospora sp. NPDC002543; assembly: GCF_053594915.1. Lineage (NCBI taxonomy): Bacteria > Bacillati > Actinomycetota > Actinomycetes > Kitasatosporales > Streptomycetaceae > Kitasatospora > Kitasatospora sp. NPDC002543. Next base: position 11,519 of record NZ_JBSFWR010000084.1, read on the forward strand.
TGGCTCCGGCGGCGGTTCGGCCGCCGCGCTGGCCGCCTACGAGGCCCCGCTGGCGATCGGCACCGACACCGGCGGCTCGATCCGCCAGCCCGGCGCCGTCACCGGCACCGTCGGCGTCAAGCCGACCTACGGCTCGGTGTCCCGCTACGGCCTGGTGGCGTTCTCCAGCAGCCTGGACCAGGGCGGCCCGTGCGCCCGCACGGTGCTGGACGCGGCCCTGCTGCACGAGGCCATCGCCGGTCACGACCCGCTGGACTCCACCTCGATCGACGCGCCGGTCCCGGCCGTGGTCGAGGCCGCGAAGATGCGCGACATCCGCGGCATGCGGATCGGCGTCGTCAAGGAGTTCGCCGGCGAGGGCTACCAGGCCGGCGTGATGCAGCGCTTCGACGAGTCGGTGGAGCTGCTGCGCGAGCTGGGTGCCGAGGTCGTCGAGGTCTCCTGCCCGTCCTTCACCCTGGCGCTGCCGGCGTACTACCTGATCGCGCCCAGCGAGTGCTCCTCCAACCTGGCCCGCTTCGACGCCATGCGCTACGGCCTGCGGGTCGGCGACGACGGCAGCCGCTCGGCCGAGGAGGTCACCGCCCTGACCCGCGAGGCCGGCTTCGGCCCGGAGGTCAAGCGCCGCATCATCCTGGGCACCTACGCGCTGTCCTCGGGCTACTACGACGCCTACTACGGCTCGGCCCAGAAGGTCCGCACGCTGATCTCGCGCGACTTCGACGCCGCCTTCGCGGGCGTGGACGTCCTGGTCTCGCCGACCACGCCGACCACCGCCTTCCCGATCGGCGAGCGCGCCGACGACCCGATGGCGATGTACCTGGCCGACCTGTGCACGATTCCGTCGAACCTGGCGGGCAACGCGGCCATGTCGCTGCCGGTCGGCCTGGCACCGGAGGACAATCTCCCGGTCGGCCTCCAGATCATCGCTCCCGCGATGGCGGACGACCGCCTGTACCGCGTGGGCGGCGCCGTCGAGGCCGCACTCAACGACAAGTGGGGGCACACCCTGCTGGAGGAGGCACCGGCACTGTGAGCAAGATCGAGAAGGCCAAGTCCCAGTCCGCTTCGCTCAAGGGCTTCAAGCACAGCAAGCCCGGTCTGTGGCTGTCCATCGGCACCAGCGCCTTCGGCGCGATCTCCATCGCCAAGGACGTCCGCAAGGCCCGCGAGGAGAGCGACACCCTCAAGCTGGTCAACGCCCTGGTCGGTGCCGCCGCGCTGGTCACCGGCACGGCCCTGCTGGTGCGCGAGCTGCGCCGGCTGGGCTCCGACGACGTGCTGCTGGGCTGAGCCGAGCGCCCAGGGCGTGTCCCGCGGGTTTGGGACCCGGCGAGGACCCGCAGGACACGCCCCAGCCCGGCCCCGCGCGACCGCGGCGGCCGGGCCCGTACCTCCCAAGCTTCAAGTGAGAAGGGACGCTGTGAGCGTCATGAACCTGGTCTCCTACGAGGACGCTCTCGCGTCGTACGACCCGGTGATGGGCCTTGAGGTCCACGTCGAGCTGGGCACCAAGACCAAGATGTTCTGCGGTTGCTCGACCGAGCTGGGTGCCGAGCCGAACAGCCAGACCTGCCCGACCTGCCTGGGTCTGCCGGGTTCGCTGCCGGTGGTCAACGCGGTGGGCGTGGAGTCCGCGGTCAAGATCGGCCTGGCGCTGAACTGCGAGATCGCCGAGTGGTGCCGGTTCGCGCGGAAGAACTACTTCTACCCGGACATGCCCAAGAACTTCCAGACCTCGCAGTACGACGAGCCGATCGCCTTCAACGGCTACCTCGACGTGCAGCTGGAGGACGGCACGACCTTCCGGGTGGAGATCGAGCGCGCCCACATGGAGGAGGACACCGGCAAGTCCAGCCACGTCGGCGGGGCCACCGGCCGCATCCACGGCGCCACCCACTCGCTGCTCGACTACAACCGGGCCGGCATCCCGCTGATCGAGATCGTCACCAAGCCGATCGTCGGCGCCGGTGAGCGCGCCCCCGAGGTCGCCAAGGCGTACGTGGCCGAGCTGCGCGAGGTCATCAAGTCGCTGGGCGTCTCCGAGGCGCGCATGGACAAGGGCCAGATGCGCTGCGACGTCAACCTGTCGCTGCGTCCGAACGGCACCGAGAAGTTCGGCACCCGCTCGGAGACCAAGAACGTCAACTCGCTGCGCAGCGTGGAGCGGGCCGCCCGGTTCGAGATCCAGCGGCACGCCACCGTCCTGACCGACGGCGGCACCATCGTCCAGGAGACCCGTCACTTCCACGAGGAGGACGGCTCCACGACCTCGGGCCGGATCAAGGACAACGCCGAGGACTACCGCTACTTCCCCGAGCCGGACCTGGTGCCGGTGGCCCCCGCCCGCGCGTGGGTCGAGGAGCTGCGCGCCGCCCTGCCCGAGCTGCCGCGGGTGCGCCGCGCCCGGCTGCAGGCCGAGTGGGGCCTGTCCGACAAGGACATGCAGTCGGTGCTCAACGCCGGTGCGGTGGAGCCGATCCAGGAGACCATCGCGGCCGGTGCCCCGGCCGACCAGGCCCGCAAGTGGTGGATGGGCGAGCTGGCCCGCCGCGCCAACGAGACCGGCACCGAGCTGACCGAGCAGCCGATCACCCCGGCGCAGGTCGCCCGGGTCGCCGCGCTGGTCGCCGAGGGCAAGCTGAACGACAAGCTGGCCCGCCAGGTCATCGAGGGCGTGCTGGCCGGCGAGGGCGAGCCGGACGAGATCGTCGAGAAGCGCGGCCTGGCCGTGGTCTCGGACGACTCCGCGCTGGGCGCCGCCGTCGACCAGGCCATCGCCGAGAACGAGGCGATCGCCGCCAAGATCCGCGACGGCAAGGTCCAGGCCGTGGGCGCGCTGGTCGGGGCGGTCATGAAGGCCACCCGCGGCCAGGCCGACGCGGCCCGCGTCAAGGACCTGATCCTGGAGAAGCTGGGCGTCTCCGCCTGAGGCGGCAGTCAGGGCCGTCAAGCCTGCCTTCCTAAGGCTCCTAAGGCATCTAAGGCCCTCTAAGTAAGGCCTAAGGCCCCATCTCACCTATGTATCTGGGTGGGATGGGGCCTTAAACCTTTTCTGGCGGCCGATCTGCGCCCGATCTAAGGCATCCGGGCGCCGGAAGATGCGGAACGCTCCCGATGCGGCACCCCCCACTGGCGGAGGAAGCTCTTACTCGTCAGGGAAACAGCGGAACGCGGCCCACAGGGGGAACCGGAAATGATCGAGTACCAGACCTTCCAGCAACAGGCCCACGAGCTCGTGGCCCGCGCCGAGCACGAGCGCCTGGTGCGCGAGGCCAAGGAGGCCCGCCGCCTGCGGCAGCGCCCGGTGGCCGCCCGCTTCCAGCGGCGCCCCGTGCGTCGGCCCGAGTGCTGACGGTGCGGCACCCCGACGGTGCCGGAGGAACCCTGGAGGGGGAGACGCTGCGAACGGGCGTCTCCCCCTCCGGGCATTCGGGCCCTTCGCCCCGTTCGCCTGGGGAGATATCCCCTCGGCCGGGCCCCACCGGCTATGGCATGCTCGCCTCCATGCAGCAGACATCGGTCAGCCCCGTCTTCGTCGGCCGCGGCAGCGAGATCACCGAGCTGACCGACGCGCTGCGCCGTGCGGGCACCGGCAACCCGCAGGCCGTCCTGATCGGCGGCGAAGCGGGGGTCGGCAAGACCCGGCTGCTGGAGGAGTTCCTGGCGCGGGCCGCCGCCCAGGGGGCCGTCACCTCGCTCGGCAGCTGCCTGGAGGTCGGCGCCGAGGGCCTGCCGTACGCGCCGCTGGCCGCCGCGCTGCGAAGGCTGCACCGCTCGCTCGGCGCCGAGCTGGAGGCCGCCGCCGCCGGCAGCGAGGGCCATCTCGCCCTGCTGCTCTCCGAGTTCGGCGAGGTGGACGGCGAACCCAACGACGAGTACAGCCGGGCCCGGCTGTTCGAGCACACCGCGAGGCTGTTCGAACGGCTCGGCGCGGAGCGTACCCTCATCCTCGCCGTCGAGGACCTGCACTGGTCCGACCGCTCCACCCGCGAGCTGCTCGCCTTCCTGGTGCGCACCCTGCACCGCTCCCGGGTGCTGCTGGTCGCCACCTACCGCACCGACGACCTCCACCGCCGGCACCCGCTGCGGCCCTTCCTGGCCGAGCTCGAACGGCTGCGCACCGTCCAGCGGCTGGAGCTGGCGCGGTTCGACCGCCGCGAGGTGGCCGCCCAGCTGGCCGGCATCCTCGGCACCACCACCCCGGACCGCCAGCTGGTGGACCGCATCCACCGCCGCTCCGAAGGGAACCCGTTCTTCGTCGAGGAACTGGCCACCGCCTCCGAGGACGGCTTCGGCGCCGGGCTGACCGACTCGCTGCGGGACATCCTGCTGGTGCGGGTCGAAGGCCTGGACGAGGAGGCCCAGCGGGTCGTGCGGATCGCCGCCGAGGGCGGCTCGCACGTCGAACACGCCCTGCTGTCCGCCGTCCTGGGCGGCGACGAGGAGGCGCTGATCGAGGCGCTGCGGGTCGCCGTCGGCGCCAACATCCTGCGCCCGGACAGCGAGGGCGAGGGCTACCGGTTCCGCCACGCGCTGGTCCGCGAAGCGGTCTCGGACGACCTGCTGCCCGGCGAACGGCACCGGATCAACCGGAAGTTCGCGCTCGCGGTGGAGGCCCAGCCGCAGCTGGTCCCCGGCGACGCGCTGGCCGCCCGGCTGGCCAACTACTGGTACCACGCGCACGATCCGGCCCGCGCCCTGCCGACGGCCCTGGACGCCGCCCGGGCGGCCCGCCGCCGCAACGCCTTCGCCGAGCAACTCGGCATGCTGGAGCGGGCCCTGGAGCTGTGGGACCTGGTCTCCGAGGAGGTGCTGGCGCACACCCGCCCGTACGACTGGGCCGAGACCTACCCGCCCGGCTCCCGGGACCACGGCGCCGCCGACGAGGACGGCGACCGCATCCAGCTGGAGGACGTGCTGGCCGAGGCGGTGGTCGCGGCCCGGCGCAGCGGCGACCGCGAGCGCGGCCTGAGCCTCGCCAAGCGCGGGACGCGGCTGGTCGACGAGACCGAGCACCCGGTGCGCGCGGCCTGGTTCCGGATCAACCGGGCCCGGATGCTGGGCAGCCTGCGCCGGTCCGGCGACGAGGAGGAGATCGCCCACGCGCTGCGGCTGGTGGAGCGGCTGCCGCCGTCCGCCGTCCAGGCGGAGGTGCTCGCGCTCAGCGCCGGGTCGGCGATGCTCAAGACCCCGGGGCCCGAGCACATCGAGCTGGCCGAGCGGGCGATCCGGATCGCCCGGGAGGTCGGCGCCCACTCGGTCGAGGTGCACGCCCGGATGACCCTCGGCGGACTGCGCTACGACGTGCAGGGCGACGCCGAGGGCGGGCTCGCCGAACTCGCCGGCGCGGTCGAGCGGGCCCGTCTGCTGGGCGTGCCCGACCTCCTGCTGCGCGGCATCAACAACCTGGCCAGCATGCAGCGCGGGCTGGGCCGGCCCGAGGAGGCCGTCCGGCTGGCCCGGGAGGGGCTGGAGTTCGCGGACGGCAACGGCCTGCTGCGCAACATCGGCGCGATCCTGACCGGCAACCTGGTCGAGGCGCTGGCCGACCTCGGGCGGGTCCGGGAGGCCAACGAGGTGCTGGCCCGCTACGAACTGCCCAGCCTGACCGGCACCCACGCCGAGTTCCTGGACCGGATGCGCGGCGACCTCGCCCTGCTGGACGGGAACCCCGCGACGGCGGCGACCATGCTCGCGCAGGCCCGGGCGGCCAACAGCCGCGGCCAGGTGCAGCACAGCGTGCCGATCAGTCTGCTGGCCGTCCGGCTCGCCGCCCACGGCGGGCGGCCGCTGGAGGCCCGGGCCGAGCTGCTCGCCGCGCTCGCGGAGGAGGGCCGCACGGGCAACGAGTCCGACGTCTACCCGCTGCTGGCCGAGGCCGCCGCGGTGGAGGCGGACAGCCGGGGCCTGCCGCAGGCCGAGGCGGGCCGGCCCGGGACGCTGGCGGCGATCGCCGCGGCCGCCGCCGAGCTGCGGCCCCGGGCGCCGCTGCACCACGGCTGGGCCCGGCTGCTGGAGGCCGAACTGGCCCGCGCCGAGGGCGCGGACACCGCGCGGGGATGGGCCGCCGCGGTCGAGGCGCTGCGGCCGACCGGCCTGCCGTACCCGCTGGCGCTCGCCCTGCTGCGGGCCGGCGAGGCCGAGGTGCAGGCCGGGCGGCGCGAGGCCGGCGCCGAACTGCTGCGCGAGGCGGCCGAACTGGCGGCCGCCCGGGGCGACCGGCCGCTCGGCGGGCGGATCGCCGCGCTGGCCGAACGGGCCGGGCTGAGCCTCGCCCCGGCCGAGCGGGCGGCCGCGGTGCCGGCCCAGGCCGCCGGGGACTCCTTCAACCTCACCCCCCGTGAGCGGGACGTGCTCCGCCTGCTCGCGCGCGGCTGGACCAACCGGCAGATCGCCGAGGAGCTGTACATCTCTCCGAAGACCGCGAGCGTGCACGTCTCCAACATCCTCGGCAAGCTGGCGGTCGGCGGCCGGGGCGAGGCGGCCGCCCTCGCGCACCGGCTGCGGCTGTTCCCGGACGACCTGGCCTCCTCGGGCCACTGAGCTCCACGGGGAGGGCCGGCGGGCTCCACGGGGAGGGCTCCCGGGCGCCGCTGGGCGCCGTTCGCCGAGGACCACCGGGGCCACCGAGCGGGGCCGCACCACCGACCGGGACCGGCTCAGGCCGGTCCCGGTCCCGGTTCTCACCCCGCCCCGGTTCCCACCCCGCCCCGGTCCGACGTCCGGCCACGCCGGCACCGGTGTTCGGGCGCCTCCGCGTGCTCCCGTGCGCGCCGCGTGAGCCCCCTCCCGCGCGCCGCCGCCAACCGGGCCGATCCGTAGGAATCAGGGGCATTTCCCCACCCTTCCGCCATTACTCTAAGTTGAGTGTGCGTGTCGTTGAGTGACGGAATTGGTGTAGGGTCCATTTTGGGAGCATCGGTGCGGTGCGGCGACCGGCAGGCCGCCCACCCCCTGGGCCACCGTCCTGACGGGGCGCCAGGCCACCGCGTACGTCCGAGAGGTGCGCGGCCGGTGGTCCGTGGCCGGGGCGCGAGGCCCCGGGCCGGAGGGGGAGAGGCCGAGTGAGCTCCACCGAAACGGTGCTGCCCGGAACCGGACGGCCGGACGCGCCGCACACCGACACGTCCGCCGCCGACGTGCCCGCACCCGCCCGCCGCGGCCCGCTGTGCCGGCTCGCGGAGTGCCGCACGCTGCCCGGGGTCGCCCTGGGCACGCTCTGCGTGGCCTATGCCATCGGCGCCGCCGTCGGCTGGGGATCGCGCCAACTGTCCGTGTTCATGGGCGACTTCGGACTGGCCGCGGCGGCCCTGGCGGCCGCCCTGTCCTGTCTGGTGTACGGCTGCACGGTCGGCGGGCACGCCCGCCCGGCCTGGCTGCTGTTCGGCCTCTCCTCGCTCATGGTCGCCTTCGGCAACGGCACCTGGGGCTGGTACGAGCTGGTGGTGCGCACCCCGCTGCCCCGGGACTCGCTCGCCGAGTACGTCTTCCTGCTGTTCGGCCCGCTCGCCATCACCGGTGTCCTGGTGCTCGCCCAGCACCCGCGCACCGCGGCCGGCTGGCTCTGCCTGCTGCTCGACGGCTGGCTGATCGCCGGCTCGCTGTTCACCCTCAGCTGGAGCCTGGCGCTCGGCCGGATCGCGGCCGGCGAGGACGGCTCGCCCCTGCGGCTGGCCCTCAACCTGGCCTACCCGGTGCTGGACATCCTGCTGGTCAGCCTGGTGGTCGGGCTGCGCTTCGGCGGCCGGGACGGCAACCGGGCGGCGGTGCACACCGCGATGCTGGCGCTGGCCGTCACCGTGACCTGCGACGCCCTGTTCACCTCCCCGGAGCTGCGCAGCAGCTACCACTCGGGCGAACTGCTGGACGCCGGCTGGTTCGCCGGCAGCCTGCTGCTGGCCTGGGCGCCGTGGTCGCCGCGCTGGCGCCGTCCGCTGCGCGACCACCCCTCGGCCGGCGGCCTGCCGCACCGCCGGGTGGCCACCACCTTCAGCGCGCTGACCCCGTACGCGGCGGCCGCGGTCTGCACCGCCGGCATCCTCTACAACGCCCTCGGCGGACGGGAGTTGGACCGCGTGGTCGCCGCGGCGGCCTGCACCGTCGGGCTGGCGCTGATCCTGCGGCAGGGCGTGATGCTGCTGGACAACCTGTCGCTGGCGCAGGAACTCGCCCACAAGGAGGCGCACTTCCGCTCCCTGGTGCAGGGTTCCAGCGACGTCATCATGATCGCCGGGGCCAACGGCGTGCTCTCCTACGTCTCCCCGGCCGCGCTCGGCGTCTACGGGCGGGACCCGGAGGAGCTCGTCGGCGGCAACCTGCTGGACCTGGTCCACCCCGAGGACGTCGGCCGGGTGCTCTCCGAGGTCCGCCGCTACCTCGCCAGGGTCCGGCTCACCACCCACCGGAGCCCGGGCGCCGCCGAGCCCTCCGCCCGGGTCGAGTGCCGGATCAGCTCCGGCGCCGGCGAGTGGCTGCACGTCGAGTCCACCGTCAGCAGACACCGCGACGGCCTGCTGCTCAACAGCCGGGACGTCACCGAACGCGTCATGCTCCAGGCCCAGTTGCAGCACAACGCCTTCCACGACCCGCTCACCGACCTGCCCAACCGGGCGCTGTTCACCCAGCGGCTGCGGGCCGCCCTCGGCGCCCGCGGGCAGCAGGGCGAGACGGGCGCCGGGATCGCGGTGCTCTTCCTCGACCTGGACGGCTTCAAGGCGGTCAACGACACCGCCGGGCACCAGGTCGGCGACGAACTCCTGGTGCAGGCCGCCCGCCGGCTGCAGAGCGCCGTCCGCTGCGGGGACACCGTCGCCCGGTTCGGCGGCGACGAGTTCGCCGCGCTCGTCTGCGGCCCGCTCGGCCGCCTCCAGGTCCAGGAGCTGGCCGAGCGGCTGCGCCTCGCGCTCTCCGACCCGTACTGGATCGGCGGCGCCGAACTCAGCGTCGCCGCCAGCATCGGCATCGCCTTCGGCACCCCCGAGCGCGGCCCGGCGGCGGACCCGAGAACCGCGGCCGACGAACTGATGCGCAACGCCGACCTCGCGATGTACCGGGCCAAGTCCGAGGGGAAGGGCCGGGTGGTGCTCTACACCCCCGCGATGCGGGCCGACCTGGAGCGCCGCACCGAGCTGGAGGAACGGCTGCGACTGGCCGTCCGGGAGGGCGGCTTCACCCTGCTCCACCAGCCCGTGGTGGACCTCGGCAGCGGCGCGGTGACCGGCGTCGAGGCGCAGGCCCGCTGGCGCTCGGTGGGCGGACTGCTGCTCACCCCGGCCGAGTTCCTGCGCTCCACCGAGCACGGCGACGCGGCCACCCGGTTCTCCCGCTGGCTGGTCCTGGAAGCGGTCAGCGCCGCCGTCGAACGGCGCGGCCTGCCGGGCCGGGGCCGCGGCGCGCCGGAGCCCGTCCCGGTGGCCGTCCGGCTCTCGGTGGAGCGGCTCTGCTCGCCGGGCCTGTACGAGACGGTGGCCTCGGCGCTGCGCGACAGCGGCCTGCCCGCCGACGAACTGGTCATCGAGGTGGCCCGGATGGGCCCGGACTCGCTCGCCGACGAGCTCGGCCGCCGGCTCTCCGCGCTGCGCGGGCTCGGTGTCTCCACCTGGCTGGCCGGCTACGGCGCCGGCGGCGGCTCGCTCGGCGCCCTCGCCCGGCTGCCGCTGGACGGGCTCAAGCTGGACCGCACGCTCGTCCAGGACCTCGGCGAGTCCCCGCTCAGCCGCACCCTCGCCGGGCACGCGCTGCGGCTGGGCCGCGACCTCGGGATGGCCACCGCCGCCGAGGGGGTGGACCTGCCCCGCCAGGTGGCCGCGCTGCAGGAGCTGGGCTGCGGGCAGGCCCAGGGCTCGGCCTTCGCCCCCTCGCTGGACGAGCCGCGGCTGCGCCGGGCGCTGGCCCGCCGGAGCTACCCGCTGCCCTCCCCGGCGGGCCCGCTCCCGCCCCGGCGCCCGCACCCGCCCGCCGTCGACGACACCCGGACGAGTGGCCGCTCGGGCGGCCGGGCGGACGCCGCGCCGGGACGTGGCGCACATCACCATGGCGGCCCTGACCTGCCCGAACGCCATGCCGTTACTGGTCCGTCGGGGGGTCCGCATGGCGAGACGGTCATCCCACCTGCTTGACACGTCACCCCGCACGGGAGGAAGGTCGTTGCCATGCGCACCCGAATTCTCGTACTTGGCGGGCGCGTCGGCTGAGTGGGCTCGTACGCCCTGCTCGTGACAGACCGACGCGCCACCCCTCGCATGCCCTTGGGCACGAGGGGTTTTTTGTTGCACTGACGCTGTTCCACCTCCGCAAGACCCCTGGCCTCGACCGCCGAGCACGTCCGACCTTTCGGATCAAGCGGGACGATTGAGGCAGAGCCGGCGATCGACCCGGACCGGGACCCCTTCCTCGCAGCACCGGGGCCCGCAGCACCGGGTCGGCGAAAACCCGAGAAGAGACAGGCAGATGACCGAGCACGCCGCATCCCCCCGCCGCGGGGACAACCCGGCCGCCAACGCTCCCGCTCCCCAGCACGTCGTCGAGACCATGACCGGCGCCCAGTCGCTCATCCGCTCCCTGGAGGCCGTGGGCGCGGACACCGTCTTCGGCATTCCGGGCGGGGCCATCCTTCCCGCGTACGACCCCCTGATGGACTCCGTCAAGGTGCGCCACATCCTCGTCCGCCACGAGCAGGGCGCCGGTCACGCCGCCACCGGCTACGCCCAGGCCACCGGCCGGGTCGGGGTCTGCATGGCGACCTCCGGGCCGGGGGCGACCAACCTGGTCACCCCGATCGCCGACGCGTACATGGACTCGGTGCCGATCGTCGCCATCACCGGCCAGGTCTCCTCCAAGGCGATCGGCACCGACGCCTTCCAGGAGGCGGACATCTGCGGCATCACGATGCCGATCACCAAGCACAACTACCTGGTGACCGATCCGTCCGAGATCCCCCGGGTGATCGCCGAGGCCTTCCACATCGCCGCCACCGGCCGCCCCGGCCCGGTCCTGGTCGACATCGCCAAGGACGCGCTCCAGGCGACCACCACCTTCCGCTGGCCGGTCGAGACCGCGCTGCCCGGCTACCGCCCGGTGACCAAGCCGCACGCCAAGCAGATCCGCGAGGCCGCGAAGATGCTGGTCGGCGCCAAGCGCCCGGTGCTGTACGTCGGCGGCGGCGTGCTCAAGGCGCAGGCCACCGCCGAGCTGCGGATCCTCGCCGAGCTGACCGGCGCCCCGGTCGTCACCACCCTGATGGCGCTCGGCGCCTTCCCGGACAGCCACCCGCAGCACCTGGGCATGCCCGGCATGCACGGTTCCGTCCCCGCCGTCACCGCGCTCCAGAAGTCCGACCTGCTGTTCACCCTCGGCGCCCGCTTCGACGACCGCGTCACCGGCAAGCTGGACGGCTTCGCTCCCAACGCCAAGGTCGTCCACGCCGACATCGACCCGGCCGAGATCGGCAAGAACCGCCCGGCGGACGTGCCGATCGTCGGCGACGCCCGCGAGGTGCTCGCCGACCTGATCGTCGCCGTCCAGGCCGAGTTCGACGCCGGCCACAAGGGCGACTACACCGAGTGGTGGGAGCGGCTCGACGAGTGGAAGAAGACCTACCCGCTCGGCTACGAGTCGGCCCCGGACGGCCAGCTGTCACCGCAGCAGGTCATCGAGCGGATCGGCCGGCTGGTCGGCCCCGAGGCGATCTACGCCGCGGGCGTGGGCCAGCACCAGATGTGGAGCTCGCAGTTCATCCGGTTCGAGAAGCCGGGCACCTGGCTCAACTCGGGCGGCGCCGGGACGATGGGCTACGCCGTCCCCGCGGCGATGGGCGCCAAGGCCGGCCGCCCGGAGAGCGCGGTCTGGGCCATCGACGGCGACGGCTGCTTCCAGATGACCAACCAGGAGCTGGTCACCTGCGCCCTGAACGACATCCCGATCAAGGTCGCGGTCATCAACAACGGCTCGCTGGGCATGGTCCGGCAGTGGCAGACGCTGTTCTACAACCAGCGCTACTCCAACACCGTGCTGCACTCCGGCCCCGGCCACGACGGCGTCGAGCCGCCGGCCCAGGGGACCCGGATCCCCGACTTCGTCCTGCTGTCCGAGGCGATGGGCTGCGTGGGCCTGCGCTGCGAGCGTCCCGAGGACCTCGACGCGGTCATCAAGCAGGCGATGGAGATCAACGACCGCCCGGTGGTCATCGACTTCATCGTCCACCAGGACGCCATGGTCTGGCCGATGGTCGCGGCCGGCACCAGCAACGACGAGATCCAGTTCGCCAAGGGCGTGCGCCCCGACTTCGGCGACGACCTCGACTGATGCCCCTGCCGGCCCGCCCGTCGCCCACCGCCCGCCTTCTCGGGACCGGCTGCGCCGGACCCCTCCTGTGCGACTGAGGAATCCCATGTCCAAGCACACCCTCTCCGTCCTGGTCGAGAACAAGCCCGGCGTGCTCGCCCGCATCGCCGCACTGTTCTCCCGTCGGGGTTTCAACATCGACTCCCTCGCCGTCGGTTCGACCGAGCACCCGGACGTGTCCCGGATGACGATCGTGGTCAACGTCGAGGACCTCCCGCTGGAACAGGTCACCAAGCAGCTCAACAAGCTCGTGAACGTGATAAAGATCGTCGAACTCGACCAGTCCGCTGCGATCCAGCGGGAACTGGTCCTGGTGAAGGTCCGCGCCGACAACGAGACCCGGTCGCAGATCGTCGAGATCGTCCAGCTGTTCCGTGCCAAGACCGTCGACGTGTCGCCCGAAGCGGTGACCATCGAGGCCACCGGCAGTTCGGACAAGCTGGAGGCCATGCTCCGGATGCTGGAGCCTTACGGCATCAAGGAGTTGGTCCAGTCCGGCCTGGTCGCCATCGGCCGCGGCGCGCGCTCCATCACGGACCGCTCGCTGCGCGCCCTGGACCGCAGCGCGTAACCCGCGCGAGACCGTCTCCCTCCCGCCGCCCACCGTCGCCCGACCGACGGCACGCGGCACCTTTCGAGCAACGACCCACACCCCCGCCGGTACGAACTACGGTGAACACCGCGTACCCGGCACCCATCACGCAAGGAGATGTGCCCCCGTGGCCGAGCTGTTCTACGAAGACGACGCCGACCTGTCCATCATCCAGGGCCGCAAGGTCGCGGTCATCGGCTACGGCAGCCAGGGCCACGCCCACGCGCTGTCGCTGCGGGACTCGGGCGCGGACGTCCGGGTCGGCCTGAAGCCGGAGTCCACGTCCCGCGCCAAGGCGGAGGAGGCCGGCCTGCGCGTCGTCACCCCGGCCGAGGCGGCGGCCGAGGCCGACGTCATCATGATCCTGGTCCCGGACCCGATCCAGGCCGACGTCTACGAGGCGGACATCGCCCCGCACCTGAAGGCCGGCGACGCCCTGTTCTTCGGCCACGGCCTGAACATCCGCTTCGGCTTCATCAAGCCCCCGGCGGACGTCGACGTCTGCATGGTCGCCCCGAAGGGCCCGGGCCACCTGGTCCGCCGCCAGTACGAGGAGGGCCGCGGCGTCCCCGCGATCGTCGCGGTCGAGCAGGACGCCACGGGCAAGGCCTTCGCCCTGGCGCTGTCGTACGCCAAGGGCCTGGGCGCCACCAAGGCCGGCGTCATCAAGACCACCTTCACCGAGGAGACCGAGACCGACCTGTTCGGTGAGCAGGCCGTCCTCTGCGGTGGCACCGCCGCCCTGGTGAAGGCCGGTTTCGAGACCCTGGTCGAGGCCGGCTACCAGCCGGAGATCGCCTACTTCGAGTGCCTGCACGAGCTGAAGCTCATCGTCGACCTGATGTACGAGGGCGGCCTGGAGAAGATGCGCTGGTCGGTCTCCGAGACCGCCGAGTGGGGCGACTACGTCACCGGCCCGCGGATCATCACCGACGCCACCAAGGCCGAGATGAAGAAGGTCCTCGCCGAGATCCAGGACGGCACCTTCGCCAACACCTGGATCGCCGAGTACAAGGCGGGTCTGCCCAAGTACAACGAGTACAAGAAGGCCGACGAGGACCACCTGCTGGAGACCACCGGCAAGAAGCTGCGTTCGCTGATGAGCTGGGTCAACGAGAACGCCTGACCCTCCCGGAGCCGGTTCCGGCCCCGATTTTGTAACTCCGTTGTACAAGTAGGCTGCTCTCGTCCGGGTGATTTCGCCGGACGGGAGCAGCCCGCTATCCAGCCCGTCGATACACTCCGAGTGCGCGTCAGGCCCACAGCGTCGTGCGTCTACCTACGCGGCATGCCACCTTTCCCCGCCCTCCACGCCACCTACGTGCCCGGGGGAACCGGACAGTTAAGGACCCCACTGTCGTGAGCAAATCCGTAGTTCTGATCGCCGAAGAGCTTTCGCCCGCCACCGTCGACGCCCTCGGCCCCGACTTCGAGATCCGTCACTGCAACGGCGCGGACCGCACCGAGCTGCTGACCGCCATCGCCGACGTCGACGCGATCCTGATCCGCTCCGCCACCAAGGTCGACGCCGAGGCGCTGGCCGCGGCCCGCAAGCTCAAGGTCGTCGCCCGGGCCGGCGTCGGCCTGGACAACGTGGACGTCGCCGCCGCCACCAAGGCCGGCGTGATGGTCGTCAACGCGCCGACCTCCAACATCGTCACCGCCGCCGAGCTCGCCTGCGGCCTGCTGATCTCCGTCGCCCGCAACATCGCCCCGGCCAACGCCGCGCTCAAGCAGGGCGAGTGGAAGCGCAACAAGTACACCGGCGTCGAGCTGAGCGAGAAGACCCTCGGCGTCGTCGGCCTCGGCCGCATCGGCGTCCTGGTCGCCCAGCGGATGTCCGCGTTCGGGATGAAGATCGTCGCGTACGACCCCTACATCCAGGCCGCCCGCGCCGCGCAGATGGGCGTCAAGCTCGTCACGCTGGAGGAGCTGCTGGAGGTCTCGGACTTCATCACCGTCCACCTCCCCAAGACCCCGGAGACCATCGGTCTGATCGGCGACGAGGCGCTGCACAAGGTCAAGCCGTCCGTGCGCATCGTGAACGCCGCCCGCGGCGGGATCGTGGACGAGGGGGCGCTGGCGGACGCGTTGCGCGAGGGCCGGGTGGCCGGCGCGGGCCTGGACGTGTACGCCAAGGAGCCGTGCACCGACTCCCCGCTGTTCGCCTTCGACAACGTGGTCGCCACCCCGCACCTGGGCGCCTCCACCGACGAGGCGCAGGAGAAGGCCGGCATCGCGGTCGCCCGGTCGGTGCGCCTCGCGCTGGCCGGCGAGCTGGTG
This sequence comes from Kitasatospora sp. NPDC002543, assembly GCF_053594915.1. Taxonomy (NCBI): domain Bacteria; kingdom Bacillati; phylum Actinomycetota; class Actinomycetes; order Kitasatosporales; family Streptomycetaceae; genus Kitasatospora; species Kitasatospora sp. NPDC002543. The sequence goes on from NZ_JBSFWR010000084.1 coordinate 26,739, forward strand.
CCGGACGCGGTGAACGTCCAGGGCGGCGTGATCGCCGAGGACGTCCGCCCGGGCCTGCCGCTGGCCGAGAAGCTCGGCCGGATCTTCACCGCGCTGGCCGGTGAGGTGGCCGTCCGCCTCGACGTCGAGGTCCGCGGCGAGATCACCCAGCACGACGTGAAGGTGCTCGAACTGTCCGCGCTGAAGGGCGTGTTCGAGGACGTCGTGGCGGAGACGGTGTCCTACGTCAACGCCCCGCTGTTCGCCCAGGAGCGCGGCGTCGAGGTCCGCCTGACCACCTCCAGCGAGAGCCCCGACCACCGCAACGTGATCACCGTCCGCGGCACGCTCGGGACGGGCGAGGAGATCGCCATCTCCGGCACGCTGGCCGGCCCCAAGCTGACCCAGAAGATCGTCGGCGTGGACGCCTTCGACGTGGACGTCGCGCTCACCGACCACATGGCCTTCTTCAAGTACGAGGACCGCCCCGGCGTGGTCGGCGTGCTCGGCCGCCACCTCGGCGACGCGGGCATCAACATCGCCGGCATGCAGGTCGCCCGTGACGGCGGCAACGCGCTGGCCTCCATCACCGTGGACACCGAGATCCCGCAGGACGTCCTCTCGGCCATCGCCGCCGAGATCGGCGCCCGCTTCGCGCGCTCGGTCGACCTGGGCTGACCCGCCCGGACAGGGCCCGGACCGCCGTTCGACCGGCGGTCCGGGCCCTGCTGCGTTCTCCCGGGTGGTGTCCGTCTCAGATACTAGGAAATCCAAGTATTCGTGCAGACACGGCCCGGTCGTGGTCGTACCGTGGAAGGGCCGTACGGTGTGCCGCCCCTGCAGCCAGGGTCCGCGGCCCGTGCAGGCGCGCGCCTTCACGAGCAGGCGATCCCTGCTCCCGCGCTCCCTCCTCCCTCTTCGCGCTCGCCTTCCGCAGCGCCGCTTCCAAGGAGCCCGGTATGTCGCCGACCGCCGACCGCCGCACCACGTCCGCCCCCGCCGCCGCCCCCGTCCGCGCCCCGCGCCGCCGCCGGGCCGCCGAGCGGACGCCCTTCGCCGCCGCCGCGCTGCAGCGCTCGCTGGACCGCCGGGACAACGGCGGGGCGACCGGGCACCACTGAGCCGGTCCCGGCTCCGGGCCCGACCGCGGGCCGGGTGCCGCCGGCGTTCGGATGCCGTCGGCGTTCGGATGCCGTCGGGGTCGAGGGGTCCCGGCGCCCCGCCGTTCAGGCCTCCGGCTCTGGCGTTCATCTGCCGAATGCGCCGTACGGGTCGGCCTGATGTCACCCAGTAGAGTGCAACCCCGTTCCGTTCGAGGGAAGTTGCTCGTCCCCGTCGGCGCGATCATCCTAATTTGGGGGCCCTCGGAGGGGTGATCGACGTCCGCGTGGGCGGGCGTCAGCGACACGGAGTGCGGATCAGTCCCCCTGCCGGGGGAGAGGGCCCAGTGCGTCTGCCACCCGTCCGCCGACCCGCCGCCCGGATCGGCCTCACCCTGGCCCTGCTGGCCGGAAGCGCCGTCCTCGCCGCCACCCCGGCGGCCGGCGGCCCACCCGCCGCAGGACCGCCATCGGCCGGACCGCCGTCGGCCGGACCCCCGGGCCAGGGCCGGACGGTCTCCGTCCTGCTCGAACTCACCACCGAGACGGCCGGCTCCGCCTGGCGGCGCGCCGCCGACGGCGCCCGGCGGGCCCGGCGCTCACCGGAGGCCGCCCGCCGGGAGGCCGCGCAGGCCGGCGCGGCCCAGCGGGCCCGGGCCGGGGACGCGCTCGACCGGCTCGCCGGGGCCGTCCACCGGGCGGCGCCCACCGCCCGCGAGCTCTACCGCACCCGGACGGTGCTCGCCGGCCTCGCGGTCAGCGCGCCCGCCGACCGGCTGCCCGCGCTGCGGGCGCTGCCCGGCGTCCGGGCCGTCCACCCGATCGTCGCCAAACGGCGTGACAACGCCCACTCCGTCCCCCTGACCGGAGCCCCGCAGGTCTGGGCCGGGGACCAGGTGGCCGGCACCGGCCGGGGCACCCGGATCGGGATCATCGACAGCGGCATCGACTACACCCACGCCGACTTCGGCGGCCCCGGCACCGAGGAGGCGTTCCGTTCGGTCGAGCGCGGCAAGCCCGCGCCGCCCGCGCTGTTCCCCAACGCCAAGGTGGTCGGCGGCAAGGACCTGGTCGGCGACGACTACGACCCCGATCCGGCCTCCCCGCACCACCAGCCGGTGCCGCACCCCAGCGACAACCCGATCGACTGCGTGCGCAACGGGCACGGCACCCACGTGGCCGGCACCGCCGCCGGGTACGGCGTCACCGCCGACGGCCGTCCGTACACCGGCCCGTACGGGCCCGGGCTGGACCCGGCCGGCTTCCGGGTCGGCCCCGGCACGGCTCCCGGCGCCCAGCTCTACGCGATCCGGGTGTTCGGCTGCGACGGCTCCACCGACCGGGTCACCGAGGCGCTCGACCTGGCCGCCGACCCGAACGGGGACGGCGACCTGAGCGACCGGCTGGACGTCGTCAACCTCTCGCTCGGCAGCCACTTCGGCAGCACCGACGACACCGACGCCCTGGCCGTCGACCGGCTCGCCGAACTGGGCACCGTCGTGGTCGCGGCGGCGGGCAACGACGGCGACGTGTACGGCATCGGCGGCAGCCCCGGCACCGCCGCCCGGGCGGTCACCGTCGCCGCCTCGGTGCACGGGCACGCCGACGTGGACGGCATCACCGTGCTCGCCCCCGCGGCGCAGGCAGGCACCGTCCCGGCGCACTGGAGCGAGCGCTACCAGGGGTGGTCCACCGCCGACGTCAGCGGCGAACTCGCCCTGCCCGCCGACCAGTCGGACGGCTGCGCCGACTTCAGCGAGGCCGACCGGCAGCGGCTGAAGGGGAGGATCGCGCTGCTCGACTGGAACACCCGCGAACCCGACCGGGCCTGCAACTCCGGCCCGCGCGCCGACCACGCCGCCGACGCGGGAGCGATCGGCGCGGTGTACGCCGCCGACTCCGACCACCTCGCCGAGATCTCCGGCAACGACCGGATCCCGGCCGTGCTGCTGGCGCGCGCCGACGGCGAGCGGCTGCGCCGGGCCGCGGCCGCCGGGCCGGTGCGGGTCCGGCTCGCCGCGGCCGGCAACACCCTGCACGGCACCGTCCCGCAGGACCAGCCGGCCCGGGTCGACACCCTGACCGACTTCACCTCGCGCGGCATCGGCGTCCCCGGCGTGGTCAAGCCCGACCTGGCGGCCCCCGGCGAGAGCATCTGGTCCGCACTGGTGGGCAGCGGCGCCGGCGGCCAGCGCGAGAGCGGCACCTCGATGGCCACCCCGCACGTGGCCGGGCTCGCCGCGCTGGTCCGCGCCGCGCACCCGGACTGGCCGGTCGAACAGGTCAAGGCCGCGCTGATGAACACCACCGCGGACACCTTCCTCGGCGACGACCGCAGCGGACCGGTGTACGGACCCGAGCGGGCCGGCGCCGGGCGGGTCCGGGTGGACGGGGCGGTCCGCACGCCCGCCGTCGCCTACGCGGCGGGGGAGGGCGCCGTGGAGGGCGCCGTCGGGGTCTCCTTCGGCCCGGTCGAGGTCGACGGGCCGACGGAGCCGACCCGGGAGATCGAGGTGCGCAACACCTCGGACAGGCCGCTGGTCTACCGCACGTCGTACGCGGCCTCCACCCGACTGCCGGGCGCCTCCTACCGGGTGGCACCGGACCGGGTCGACGTCCCGGCCGGGGGCACCGCGCGGGTGCGGGTCACCCTGTCCGTACCCGGGGAGCTCGGGCGGGCGCCCGACCCGACGATCGACACCGTGCAGGGCGGCCGCGCCCGCAGCTACCGGGGCGAGCTCTCCGGCCGGGTGCTGCTCACCCCGGTCGGGGACGACACGCTGCCGCAGCTGCGGATCCCGGTGCTCGCCGCCCCGCGCCCGACCGGCGACCTCACCGTGACGGCCGCCGTCCGCACCGCCCGGGACGGCACCCTGGTCACCCTCGGCGGCCGCGCCGCGCCCGCCGGGGACCCGGGGCTGGTCAGCGCCTTCGCACTCGGCGGCGAAGGGCCCCGCTGGCCCGACTGCCCGCCCGGCGGCAGCGGCGGGGCGGTCGCCCCGGGCGCGGGCCTGCGGCCGAAGGACGCGGGGGAGGACGACCAGGAGACCTGCGTCGAGCACCCCGGCGAACGGGCCGCCGACCTGCGCGCGGCCGGCGCCGCCGTCGACTCCGGACTGCTCTACGTGGGAGCACAGCTGTGGGCACCCGCGGCCACCCCGGTGGGGCTGTACGGGGTGCGGGTGGCGCTGGACACCGACGGGGACGGCAGCACCGACGTCATCCTCAAGGCCGACCGGCAGCACGGCAGCGACGTCCTGGTCTCCCGCGCGCTGGACGCCCGCACCGGGGCCGAACTGGACGTCCAGCCGCTCAACGCCCACTGGGGCGACACCGACACAGGGCTGCTGGACAGCGACGTCCTGGTCCTGCCCGTCCGGCTGAGCGCCCTGCCCGGCGTCACCCCCGGGCACAGCACCGTCCGCTACGGCGTGTGGACCGGCTACGCCGGGGGCGGCACGCCGGACGTGGCCGAGGCCTTCGCCTCGATCGGGCTGGACGGCACCAGCCCGTCCGTCCCGCTGGACGTCCTGCGGCCGGCGCTCACCGTGCGGTCCGGCCTCACCGGGCCGGCCGCGGTGCTGGCCCCGGCCGGTCCGGGCGCCGTCCTCGACGTGCGGCGGGCGCGGGGTGACACCTCGCGGCTCCTGCTGCTGTACCACCGCAACCCGGCCGAGCGGCGGGCCCAGGTGCTCGACCTGCCCTGACCGCCGGGTGACCAGGGGCGGCCCACCGGGACTCCGGCGGGCCGCCCCCTCTCATGCGCCGGCGTTCACCCGGGCCGCCCGCCGGCGGTCCCGGCGCGGGGGCCGGGTGGGGCGTCGGGAGAACCGGGCGAACACGGCGACCAGGGCGAGGGCGGCGGCGGTCGCCGAGGCGACGGTCAGGCCCTCGGTGAGGCCGGGCGGCCGGAAGGCGCAGGCGACCCGGGAGGCGCCGCCGCCCAGCGGGACACCGATCATGCCGAGCACGGGGACGGGCGCCGCGTACCGGCCGCCGTCCACCGCGCAGCTCCAGCCGTCGGTGGCCGGGACGGAGAGCAGCGCGGTGCCGGTGGAGCCCGCCGGGAGCGCCGCCGCGAGGGTGTGCCCGCCGGCCTCGACCCGGGTGGCGCCGGTCGCGGTGAGCCGGGCGACGGCGTCCTCCAGGGCGCCGGCCCGCAGGCAGCCGATCGGGCGGGCACCTGGCTCACCACGTCCGACCGCAGCGTCACCCGGACCACGCCGTCCGCGGGGACGGTCCCCAGCCGGTGGATCGGCACGGCCGTGGTGGGCTGCTCGCCGTCACTGCGGAAGACGGTGCCCAGACCGCTGACCGTGCCCCGGTACCAGAGCGCGTGGAAGTAGGCCGTCCCGCCCGGCGTGCAGACGGCGGTGAACACGGTGCCCTCCTGCCCGCCCCCGCCTCCGCCCCCGTTCGGCACCGACCAGCCGCTGGTGCCGTGCAGGGTGGGCGCCGGACCGCCCGCCGGGACGGGCAGCGGAGCGTCGTACACCTGACTGCCGAGCAGCGACTCCAGCCGGGACCAGACCGAGGTGGTCTCCGGGCGGGCACCCGGGGGCAGCACCGTGACCAGCGGCGCGGCGGCCGCCCGGGCGGGGACGAAGCCGTACGGCGGCGGCCCGTCGTCGAGGTGGGCGCGGACGCCGAACAGCGCCTGCCCGACCGGGTCGGTGACGCTCCCGGTCTGCCGCCCGCCGGCCGTCCAGCCCGCGCCGAGATCGTGCAGCAGCAGGGCGGTGACGGTCGGCAGGTAGCCGCTGAACCACCCGCCGCCCTGGCCGTTCAGCAGCAGCGGATCGTTGGGGGTGAAGGCGTGCGGGCCGGGGTCGGCGCGCCCGCGCGGCCAGTCGGCCGCCGCGCGCAGCGCCGCGTGCCCCGCCCGCACGGCCGCCGGGGAGACACCGGCGGAGGGGGCCGCGCCGAGCGTCGCCCACCCGGACCAGACCGCGTTGCCCAGCACCGCCCCGCCGATCACCCAGGTGGCGAGGGCCGTCGCCCGCCGGTCGGCGTGCCGGCGGTCCAGCAGCCACAGCGCGGCCGACAGGACGACGCCGCCGACGGCCGACAGCACCCAGGTACCCGGGTGCGCCGAGGACCGGCCCGCCGCCAGGCCGGCGACCACCGCCACCACGGCGGCGCCGCCCAGCACGGTGAGCCTGTCCGGCCGGTGCGCGAGCGAGACCCAGCCGGCCAGCACCAGCAGGCCGCTGAGCACGAAGGCCACCCGGTACGGCCCGCCGGCCGGGATCGCCAGGCCGTGCCAGACCACCACGGTCGGGGTCCAGAAGAAGCCCGCCGCCACCAGCACCAGCGCCGCGCACCACAGGGCGCGCTCGCGCGGCCGCACCCGCCGGTTGAACGGCAGCCCGCACACCACCAGCAGCCCGAAGACGCCGATCGCCACGTCCGGCAGCCGCTGACCGCCGTCGGCGGCGGGCAGCAGCCGGGCCAGGTGGGCGCCGACACCGGACGGGCCGAGCGGCTCCACCGGGGACTCCGGCTGCGCCCGGCGGGCCGCCAGGACGGAGACGAACAGCACGGGGGAGGCCAGCAGCACCCCGGCGACGGCCATGGTGACGGCCCGGCCGGTGGCCCGGACCCGCAGCCGGAACGGGTACGGGGCGGCGAACAGCCGGACGGCGAACAGCAGTGCCGCCGCCAGGGTGGCCAGCGCGGCGGTGTACAGGTTGCCTGCCCAGGCGAGCGCGACGCACAGCGCGCCGGCCACCCAGTGCCGCTCGCGCAGGCACCAGTCGGCGGCCAGGCCGAGCAGGGGCAGCGAGACCAGCCCCCAGAGCCACATCGGAGCGGCCCCGCCGACGTCCAGCACCCAGGCGCACAGCCCGTACCCGACGGCGGCGAGCGCCCGCAGCCGGCGCGGGCCGGGGTGGAGACGGCCGAGCAGCCGGGTCATCAGGGCGGTGCCGAGGCCGATGGTGGCCAGGGTGACCAGCAGGACGGCGAGCCGGCCCTGGTCGCGGGGGAGGAGCGCGGCGGGCCAGGAGAAGGGGTTCATCAGGTAGGCGAAGAAGTCCGCCAGGAACGGGGCGCCGTAGCCGCTGTTCCAATCGACCAGCAGGTCCCCGGCCGCCTGCCCGTGCAGCAGGTCCCACAGGTGGGCGTGGTACGGCAGCGCCACCGCCTCCACCCCGGCCGGCCACCGCCCGCTCAGCCCGACCGCCAGCCCGTACCCGCCCGCGGCCAGCCCCGCCGCACCCCCGCAGACCAGCACCTCCCGCCGCCGCTCGCCCATCCGCACCCCGTCCACGTGCTCCGCCGAACCCCGCCACCCTAAGCACGCCTCCGCGCGCCACCGGTCACGCGCGCCCCCTCGAAAGGGTGACGCCCGGGGAAGCCCGGCCGAGTAGCCTGAGAGGGCCGTCAGGATCCCCGCATGGGAGGAACCATGAGCATCGCGCCGTACCCCGACTGGATTCGGCCTCCTGCTGGTGGCTACACCGCAGAGGACCTTGACCGGCTGCCTGATCTCCCGCCGCACACCGAGCTGATCGACGGGAGCCTGATCTTCGTGAGCCCGCAGACCGCGTTCCACATGCGCACCCTCCGAAGGCTGGAACGCGCTCTGGAAGACGCTGTGCCGGAGGGGTGGGACGTCTGGCGGGAGATGACGGTGAGGCTGGACCGCCGCAACCGCCCGGAGCCGGACCTCCTCGTGGTCGACGAGCGGGGAGTCACCGGCCCGAAGCAGACCTTCTGCGAAGCGGAAGACGTCCTGTTGGCGGTCGAGGTCGTGTCCGAGGAGTCGGAGGAACGGGACCGGGACACCAAGCCCCGGAAGTACGCGGCCGCAGGGATCAGGCACTTCTGGCGGGTGGAGAGCGACGATGCGGGAAAGCCGGTCGTCTACGTCTATGAGCTCGATCCCTCCACGCGTGGTTATGTGGTTGCGGGCATCTACCACAAGCAGCTGAAGGTCGATCAGCCGTTCCAGGTCGAGATCGACCTGACCTGACCGTCCGCATGGTGGACGGTGGGTGTCAGTACCTGGGACGGCGGAGTAGGGTCCGAGCATGTCTCGCACCATTCGTCTCGCAGTTGTCCCCGGTGACGGCATCGGCCAGGAAGTGGTGGCCGAAGGCCTCAAGGTCCTGGGTGCCGCGCTTCCCGCCGACGTGAAGCTGGAGACCACCGAGTACGACCTCGGTGCCCGGCGCTACCACCGGACCGGTGAGACGCTTCCGGACGACGTGCTGGCGGAGCTGAAGTCGCACGACGCGATCCTGCTGGGCGCCATCGGCGACCCGAGCGTGCCGTCGGGCGTGCTGGAGCGGGGGCTGCTGCTCAAGCTGCGGTTCGCCTTCGACCACCACATCAACCTGCGTCCGGGCCGGCTCTTCCCCGGGGTGCAGGGCCCGCTGGGCGGTGAGCCGGAGATCGACTTCGTGGTCGTCCGCGAGGGCACCGAGGGCCCGTACGTCGGCAACGGCGGCACGCTGCGTACCGGGACGCCGCAGGAGGTGGCCACCGAGGTCAGCCTGAACACCGCGTACGGCATCGAGCGCGTGGTGCGCGACGCCTACCGCCGGGCGCAGGCGCGGCCGCGCAAGAAGCTCACCCTGGTGCACAAGAACAACGTGCTGGTGCACGCCGGGCACCTGTGGACGCGGATCTTCGCCGAGGTCGGCAAGGAGTTCCCCGAGGTCACCACCGACTACCTGCACGTCGACGCGGCGACCATCTTCTTCGTCACCCAGCCGGAGCGGTTCGACGTCATCGTCACCGACAACCTGTTCGGCGACATCCTGACCGACCTGGCCGCCGCCGTCACCGGTGGGATCGGTCTGGCCGCGAGCGGCAACATCAACCCGAGCGGCGAGTTCCCGTCCATGTTCGAGCCGGTGCACGGTTCGGCGCCGGACATCGCCGGCCAGGGCAAGGCCGACCCGACGGCCACCGTGCTGTCGGTCGCCATGCTGCTGGAGCACCTCGGCTTCGCCGCCGAGGCCGCCACGGTGGAGGCCGCCGTCGCGGCGGACCTGGCCGAGCGCTCCGGCACCCGCAGCACCTCCGAGGTCGGCGACGCGCTCGCCGCCCGAGTATCCGGCTGAGGGGCCGGATCGCGCATAACCGCAGCTTGCGGCCCTGGAAACAGGGCGGGCAGCTGTTCGGCACGGCCCTCTGGATGCGAGTATCGACAGTGGGTCGTGCCGTTGTGCGTTCATTCCGGCGAATCTTGCCGAAACGTTTCCGCAGCGGTGGCGGCCCGGACCAACCCCACGGTGAAGGAAACAGCCATGAGCACGGCCACCCAGGCGCCCATCACGTTCGACCTCAAGCCCTCCGCCCACCCGCTGCCCGCCGCGGAGCGCGAGGCCCGGCTGGCCAACCCCGGCTTCGGCCGGGTCTTCACCGACCACATGGTCACCATCCGCTGGACCGAGGGCGTGGGCTGGCACGACGCCCAGCTGACGCCGTACGCGCCGCTGGAGATCGACCCGGCGAACATGACCCTGCACTACGGCCAGGCGATCTTCGAGGGCCTCAAGGCCTACCGCCAGGCCGACGGCTCCATCGCCACCTTCCGTCCGGAGGCCAACGCCGCCCGCTTCCAGGCCTCGGCCCGCCGCCTGGCGATGCCGGAGCTGCCGGTGGAGGCCTTCGTCGAGGCCGTCGAGCTGCTGGTCCGCCAGGAGCAGGACTGGGTGCCGAACGAGCCGGAGCAGAGCCTGTACCTGCGCCCGTTCATGTTCGCCACCGAGGTCGGTCTGGGCGTCCGCCCGGCCAACTCCTACCTGTTCATGATCATCGCCTCGCCGGCCGGCGCCTACTTCCAGGGCGGCGTCAAGCCGGTCTCGGTCTGGCTGTCCAAGGAGTACGTCCGGGCCGCCCCCGGCGGCACCGGCGCCGCCAAGTGCGCGGGCAACTACGCCGCCTCGCTGGTCGCCCAGGCCCAGGCCGCCGAGAAGGGCTGCGACCAGGTCGTCTGGCTGGACGCCGCCGAGCACCGGTGGATCGAGGAGATGGGCGGGATGAACCTGTACTTCGTCTTCGGCGAGGGCGAGGACGCCAGGATCGTCACCCCGGAGCTGTCCGGCGCCCTGCTGCCCGGCATCACCCGCGACTCGCTGCTCCAGCTGGCCGCCGACCTCGGCTACGCCGTCGAGGAGCGCCGGATCTCCACCGACGAGTGGCAGCAGGCGAACGCCGACGGCACCCTCACCGAGGTCTTCGCCTGCGGCACCGCGGCCGTCATCACCCCGGTCGGCTCGGTGAAGTCCGCCGCCGCGGACTGGACCGTCGGCACCGGCGAGCCCGGCCCGGTCACCATGGAGCTGCGCAAGGCGCTGCTGTCGATCCAGGGCGGCCGGACCCCGGACACCCACCGCTGGCTGCACAAGATCGTCTGATCCCGGCGATCCCCGCGGGCCCGGCCCGCGCGTCCCGCATCGCGAGACGCGCGGGCCGGATCCCGGAACCTGTGCAAGACTCCGAACGTGTCCTCGCTGTCGCTGATTATTAGCAGCAGGCGCGCCGGTCCGCAGTGACCGCTCCCGCACGACCCGATGCGGAGCGACCACTAGCGTCCAGACCCGCGCGCAGACCTCTCGCACCCGCGAGGGGTCTTTTTGTTTCTCCCGGACCGGCCGACGGCCCCCACAAGGGGCCCGGGGACACCGGGACCGCGCGCGGGACCATGGACAGTGGAGCCGGGACGGAAAGTCCGGCAGAGCACCACCCAACCTCCCCGAAACGGAGAACCAGGGGTCATGACCGAGGTCACCCGTACCGACGACAGTTTCCACGTGTTCGACACCACGCTGCGCGACGGAGCGCAGCGCGAGGGCATCAACCTCACGGTGGCGGACAAGCTGGCCATCGCCCGGCACCTGGACGAGTTCGGGGTCGGTTTCATCGAGGGCGGCTGGCCGGGGGCGAACCCGCGCGACACCGAGTTCTTCGCCCGCGCCGCCGCTGAGCTGGAGCTGGAGCACGCCCGGCTGGTCGCCTTCGGCGCCACCCGACGGGCCGGCGGCAAGGCGGCGGAGGACCCGCAGCTGGCCGCGCTGGTCGCCTCCGGCGCCCCGGTGATCACCCTGGTGGCCAAGGCGCACGACCGGCACGTGGAGCTCGCGCTGCGCACCACCCTGGACGAGAACCTGGAGATGGTCCGGGACAGCGTCGAGTTCCTGCGCTCCCGGGACCGGCGGGTGTTCATCGACTGCGAGCACTTCTTCGACGGCTACCAGGCGAACCCCGAGTACGCCGTGTCGGTGGTGCGCACCGCGCACGAGGCCGGCGCGGACGTGGTGGTGCTCTGCGACACCAACGGCGGGATGCTGCCCGGCGGCGTCCGGGAGATCGTCGCCGACGTGCTCGCCAGGACGGGCGCCCGGCTCGGCATCCACGCCCAGGACGACACCGGCTGCGCGGTGGCCAACACCCTGGCCGCGGTGGACGCCGGCGCGACCCACGTGCAGTGCACCGCCAACGGCTACGGCGAGCGGGTCGGCAACGCCAACCTGTTCCCGGTGGTCGGCGCGCTGGAGATCAAGTACGACCGCCGGGTGCTGCCCGAGGGCCGGCTGGCCGAGATGACCCGGATCTCGCACGCGATCGCCGAACTGGTCAACCTGACCCCCTCCACCCACCAGCCGTACGTCGGCTACTCGGCCTTCGCCCACAAGGCGGGCCTGCACGCCTCCGCGATCAAGGTCGACCCGGACCTGTACCAGCACATCGACCCCGAGCGGGTCGGCAACACCATGCGGATGCTGGTCTCCGACATGGCCGGCCGGGCCTCCGTCGAGCTCAAGGGCAAGGAACTCGGCTACGACCTGTCCAGCGACCGGGACCTGGCGGGCCGGGTGGTGGCCAAGGTGAAGGAGCAGGAGAACCTCGGCTACACCTACGAGTCCGCCGACGCCTCCTTCGAACTGCTGCTGCGCGACGAGGTGCGCGGCGGCCGGGACCGCTTCTACACCCTGGAGTCCTGGCGGACCATCAGCGAGCAGGGGCCGAAGGGCTTCACCGGCAACGAGGCCACCGTCAAGCTGTGGGCCAAGGGCGAGCGCCGGATCGCCACCGGCGAGGGCAACGGCCCGGTCAACGCGCTGGACCAGGCGCTGCGCGCGGCCCTGGAGGGCATCTACCCGCCGCTGGCCACCTTCGAGCTGGTGGACTACAAGGTCCGCATCCTGGAGGGCCAGCACGGCACCGGCTCCAAGACCCGGGTGCTGATCGAGTCCACCGACGGCAACGCCACCTGGTCGACGGTCGGCGTGGCCGACAACGTGGTCGCCGCCTCCTGGCTGGCGCTGGAGGACGCCTACACCTACGGGCTGATCCGGGCCGGCCTGGAGCCGACCGAGTAGCGGCCCCGAACGCACCGGTGGCCCGCGGGACTCCGACCGGAGTCCCGCGGGCCACGGTCGTGCGCGATCACCGCAGTCGGGCGAGGAGGGCGTGTTCGACGAGGGTGATGAGGGCGCTCTTGGCGCTGTCGCGGCGGCGGGCGTCGAGGGTGATGACGGGGGTGTCGGCGCC
>NZ_JBSFWR010000085.1:0-39283 GCF_053594915.1 Kitasatospora sp. NPDC002543
CAGCTGACAGATTTCGAAATCTGTCAGCTGTCATCTGTCATCCGTCGCTCGTTCCCGCCGGCTCCGCCGCCGGGCCGGGTGCCCGTCCGACCTCGCCCGCCCCGGGCCTCCGGCGGGGTTCCGCCGCCCACGCTTCCTGACGATCCGTCCACGAACCTGTCGCACAGGATGGTTGGCTTCCGGCGGCATCGGCTATGGTCGCCGGCATGATCGATGCCACCATGCGGGTCCGGATCGCCCGTCCCTCGCGCGACATCGCGGCGGCCGAGCGCTTCTACATCGACGGCCTCGGCCTCGCCGTGCAGTGGCGCAGCACCGAGCGGGTGTCCGGCAAGCACGACCTGCTGATGGTCGGACCGGCGGGCGGCAGCTGGCACTTCGAGCTGACGCACGACCCGGAGCGGCCGTTGGAGCCGACCCCGACGGTCGACGACCTGTTCGTCGTCTACCTCGGTGCCCCGGCGGACGAGGCGCTGGTCGCCAGGCTGGAGGAGCTCGGCGGCACCCGGGTCGAGTCCCACAACCCGTACTGGGACGAGCACGGCGTGACGGTGGCCGACCCGGACGGCTACCGGTTGGTGCTCTGCTCCCGCACCTGGGGTGTTTGAGCCCCCGTCCCCTCGGGTGCCCGGCCGCCCGCGCCCGCGCCCGCGCCCGCGCCCGCGCCCGCGCCTGCGCCCGTGCCGCTACCCCCGTGCTGCGCGGGGCCGGGGCGCCCTTCCGCGGCCCCGCCGGGCAGCACCGCGACGCCCCGGTCCAGATCCACGCCGAACCGCGGCGGCGCTCCGGCCTGCGCGTCGTTCCGCAGTACGAGCTGATCCCGCTTCTGCTCCACCTGCACCTGCTTGCCCGGGCTGAACAGCGCGTGCAGTTCCTCGAGGCCGCCGGCGCCCAGCCCCGCCCCGGGCCCGCGCCGCCGCGGCCGGGACGAGGACTCGCCCTGGACCTGCCACATCGCCAGGAGCACCAGCCCCAGCACCGTCGCGACCGTCGCCGCCAGACCCACGATCAACCCCATGCCCGCTCAACGCGCCCACGGGGCCCGGGCGTTCCCCGCGGACGGACCCCGGAATCGCCCAGGAACCGCCCCGGACGCGCCCCGAACCGCCCCGGACGCGCCTCGGGCGCTCCGCGGGCGCAGTGCGACGGAAAGCACAGGGGCGGGGTGGCGGGTCACCGGATACGCTGCCGGTCGAACCGGAAGGAGCGCCCCTCACCATGCCCGTACGCGGAACCCTCGTGGACATCCCGACGGCGGACGGCATCGCCGACGCCTACCTCGCCCATCCCGACGACGGTCGGGCCCACCCGGGTGTCATCCTCTACATGGACGCCTTCGGGCTCCGGCCGCACCTGGAACGCATGGCCGACCGGCTGGCCTCGGCCGGGTACACCGTGCTCGTTCCCAACGTGTTCTACCGCGATGGCCGGGCACCGGTCGTCGAACTGCCGGAGCTCATCGACCTGGACCGGGCCGACGAACTCTTCGCCCGGATCGTCCCGTTGCTCGGCACGCTCACCCCGGAGGCGACCACCCGCGACGCGGACGCGTACCTGCGCTGGCTCGCCGAGTCGCCGCTGGTCCAGGACGGTCCGGTTGGCCTGACCGGCTACTGCCGCGGGGCGCTGCTGGCGCTGCGCACGGCCGCCAGCCACCCGGACCGGGTCGCCGTCGCGGCCGGGTTCCACGGCGGGAGCCTCGCCACCGACAGTCCGGACAGCCCGCACCTGGGCGCCGAACGGATCACCGCCGAGCTGTACTTCGGCCACGCGGACGAGGACCCGTCACTGCCGCCCGAGCAGATCGACCGGCTCGCCGAGGCCCTCACCGCCGCCGGTGTCCGGTACCGGGCGGAGGTCTACGCCGGCGCGCCGCACGGCTACACCCAGGCCGACACCAGCCGCTACGACGCGGCGGCCGCCGAGCGGCACTGGGAGGCGCTGCTCGGCCTGCTGGGGCGGGTCCTGCCGGTCTGAGGCCGACGGCCCGACCGGCCGCCGACCGGCCGCCGACCGGCCACCGACGGGCCACCGACGGGCCGCCGACCGGCCGCCGATGGGCCACCGACCTGCCACTGACCGGCCATCGACCGGCCAACGGGCCGGCTGACCTGTGACCGGCCCCGGGGGAGGGGCCGGTCGACAAGACCAGGGGGCGGCACATGAACACCATGCGGGGCGAGCGGGGGGCGCCACCCTCGGGGGAGGGCCTGCGGAGCGTCCAGGCGGCCGTCGCCCGGGCGCTCGGCGAGCACCTGCCCGGCGGTCTGCGCGCCGGTGAACTCGACCGTAGCGGAAGGGCGTTGCGCTGGGTGGAGGCCGGTCGGGGAGGTGTCGCGCCGGTGGTCCTGATCGCGGGCTGCGGCACCACGGCGCTCGGCTGGTCGGCCGTCCTGCCCGAACTCGCCCGGTACGGGAGGGTCGTGGCGTACGACCGGGCCGGTCTGGGGGCCAGCGAGCCCGAGTCGGGTGCCGCACCGACGGTGAGCGGCCAGCTCGCCGACCTGGCGGCCCTGGTCCGGCACCTGGGCGCGGGCCCGGCCCTCCTGGTGGGGCACAGCTGGGGTGCCCAGACGGCCCAACTCCTCGCTTGGGAAAGGCCGGAGCTGGTGGCCGGGCTGGTGCTGGTGGATCCGGCGCACGAGGACTTCCAGCCGCGGTCCATCGAGGTCGCCGAGGCCGTGCTGAACCGGCTGTGGCTGTACCGGGCCGCGCTGTCGCGGACGGTGCCGGGGCCGGGTGAGCCACTCGACCGGGCCGAGGCGGCCGTGATCGCCCACCGGCACCAGCGGCGGGCCGTCCTCGCCGAGCAGCGGTTGACCGTGGCCGCCGCCCCCGGGGTCCGGCGGCGCCGAGCCGGGGCCCCGCCGTTGGAGGCGCCGTTGGCGGTCCTGAGCGCGACCCGGGGTCTGCCCCGGGCGATGCGGGTCCACTGGACGGCCCTGCAGGCGGGCATCGCGAGCCGCGCCGTCCGGGGGACGCACGCCGAGGTCCACGGGGCCGGTCACGCCATTCAGGCGGACCGGCCCCGGGCCGTCGTCGAGGCCGTCCGAGAGGTCGCGGACCGGGCTCGATACTTTGGCGGAAACTGACGACTCATGGCCAATTCCTTTTCGGAACCGCACAGCTGAGGATGTGACACGCTCTGGCACACTGTGTGCCGACGACCCGTCGGGGCGGGGTCATGACATGGGGGAGCAGGGGTATGAGCGGCGTGGGCACCGTGCTCGGTGGGCGGTACGAGCTGATCGAGAGGATCGGCGGCGGAGCGATGGGCTCGGTCTGGAAGGCCGAGGACACCGTGCTGGCGCGGCGGGTCGCGGTCAAGATCCTCCGCTCGGAGCTGCTGGAGGACGACACCTCGGCCCAGCGCTTCCGCCGCGAGGCCCAGCTGGTGGCCGCCGTCGACCACCCCGGTGTGGTGGGCGTCCACGACTACGGCGAGAGCGGCGGGGGAGACGAGGAGCGCTGCGCCTACATCGTCATGGAGCTGATCGACGGCCGCCCGCTGGACCGGGTGCTCAAGGACACCGGGCCGATGACCGTCGAGCGCACCCTCGGACTGGTGGCCGGCGCCTTGGACGCGCTGCACGCGGCGCACCGGCGGGAGATCGTGCACCGGGACGTCAAGCCGTCCAACCTGATGGTGCGCGACGACGGGCGGGTGGCCGTCACCGACTTCGGCATCGCCCGGGCGCTCGCCAGCACCAAGCTCACGGCCCCGTTCGCGATCATCGGCACCGCGCTCTACATGTCCCCGGAGCAGGCCGAGGGCGCGGACCTCGGACCGGCCACCGACCTCTACTCGATCGGCGTGGTCTGCTACGAGCTACTGACGGGTGAGCCGCCGTACTCCGGTGACGGACCGCTCCAGATCGCGCTCAAGCACGTCAACCAGCCGGTGCCGGAACTGCCGGAGACCTTCCCGGGGCCGGTGCGGGCGCTGGTCGCCCGGGCGCTCGCCAAGAAGCCCGAGGAGCGGTACGCCGACGCCGCCGAGATGGCGGCGGCCGCCCGTGCGGCACTCGCGGGGGAGCACCCCGCGGCCCGGCCGGTGCTCCGGAAGACCGGACCGGCCGACAGCGGGACCGTCCGGCTCCGGCCCGGTACGGGTGCGGCGGCGAAGGGTACCGGGGCCCCGGGGGCCGAGGGCGCGGCGGCGGTACCGGCCGCGGCGGGGGTTGTGATGGCGCCCGCCGAGGGCGGAGCCCCGGCGCCGGACGAGGTCGCGAAGGTGGAGCCGCAGGCGCCGACCGAACCCGGCCGTCGGCGCTCGCGGCGCACCCTGCTGGTACCCGTCGTCGTTCCCGTCGTCATCTCGATGGGCACGGCGACCGTCCTGCTGATCGACCGCGGTGCGGGCGGCTCCGATGCGGCGCGGCCGCCCGCCGCCCAGCCGACGGTCGTGGTCACCGCGCCCGTGACCCCGGGTCGCGGCACGTCGGCGCCCGCGGTCACCACCGCACCCGCCGCCCCTGCGCCGACCGACACCCCGGCGGCCACCCCGGGCGCCGACCAGCCGACGCCGGGCGCGGCCCAGAACCCGCCGCAGGCCGCACTTCCCCCGGCCGCCGCACCGGGCGGCTCCGGCGCCGGCCGGACCGGCGGTACGGGCGCGGCGGCCGGAGGGGCGTCGGGAGGGGCGTCGGGAGGTCAGGCCAACCAGTCCGGCGGCGGCACCCAGCCCAACCAGCCCAACCCGCCCGCCAACCAGAACCCGCAGCCCCCGGCCCAGACCGCCGGCGGCACCGCCAACAGCCCGGAGGGCTCGAACAGGCCGCCGTCCTGCGAGGGGAGCAGCTGGACCACCATCGTCAGCGTGAAGGACGGCCGTGCGATCGGGCTGCGCGACGACAACCTGAAGGGCGACAACCCGATCGTGGTCGGTGGCCACGCGCAGTACGGCTGGGTGCGGTCGACCAACCCGGGTTCGTGGATCCTCTTCAACGCCTGCAACAACGGCGGTCCGATGATGGTCCAGACGATGGACCGGCAGGTGGTCCTGAACAGCGGGTTCAGCTTCCTCACCAACTGGACTGTCCGCAACGGAAGTTCCGCGGGCTCGTACACGCTCGGGGACTACCAGAACCAGAGCTGCATGACGAACAACGGCCCCGGCGGCGCCGTCACCATGGTCGCCTGCACCCCCGGCAACACCGCCCAGGAGTGGCGGTTCCAGTGAGGGAGCCCGCGGCGACCGCGCCGGGCAGATGGGCGGCGGGCCCCGAATAGCAGGACCTTCCGTGCCGGGCAAGGGGTTCGGGTGGCGGAACCTCGCCACCCCGGTGTCAAGGAACCGTAGGGAATCTTCTACACACATGTAAAAGTCGATCGAGGGTCGGTCGGCCCGGTGCGTCGGGTCGGCGAGCGCCGGGCGAATGCCCGTAGGCGCAGGCGGTCGGCCTTCGCCAGGGTCGTAGCGCCCGGCGGATTGCGGTGAATTGCCCCGGTTCGCCCGCCGATTGGAGGTTCTTTACCCAATGGCGGGACCTGGCCAATCAATGAAGCAGACCTGTCAATTCACCTGGCGGATTGTCATGCTTCTGGTCACCCCCCGGCGGTAGCCCCACCCCCACCCCATGGTGGCGAGCCGCTCGACTGCACGGGGTTCCCGCACGTCAGTGCCCGTCCCGCCCCACAGGTGCCGACCCGGCCCCCCGGGACGCGGCGCGACCGCGCCCAGCGCGGTTTTCCGGAAGGACTCGTACGTGAAGCGTAAGCTCGCGGCCGTCGCCGTACTCTCGGCCACGGCCCTGTTGACCGGCGTGATCCAGGTGAGCACCGCCGCCCAGGCCGCTCCCACCCCCTCGCTGCAGGCCCAGGCCGCCCAGCAGCACGCGACCGCGCTCAAGCTGGCGGCCGGTCAGGCCGGCCCGCTGGCCAAGGCGCTCAAGCTCGGCGACAAGGAGCAACTGGTCGCCAAGGACGCCGCGGTGGACAAGGACGGCACCCGCCACCTGCGCTTCGAGCGCACCTACGCGGGGCTGCCGGTGATCGGCGGCGACCTCGTCGTCCACCAGAAGGCCGACGGCTCCGTGAAGGCGGTCGACAAGGCGGTCGCCGCGCGGATCGCGCTGTCGAACCTGACCCCGAAGATCGCCGCCGACCAGGCGGCCGCGCAGGTCACCGGGACGGTCAAGGCCACGGTCGGGGTGGCCGCCGACGCCGACGAGTCCCCGCTCACCGAGGTGCGCCCGGCCGGCCAGGCCGAACTGGTGGTGTGGGCCTCCGACGGCAACCCCCGTCTGGCGTACCGCACCACGGTCGAGGGCACGCGCGCCGACGGCACCCCGAGCCGCCAGATCCTGGTCACCGACGCCGCGGACGGCCGGGTCCTCGCCACGCACGAGACGATCGAGACCGCGTCCGGCACCGGCAACGGCATCTTCGTCGGCCAGGTCCCGCTGACCACCACCCAGAGCGGCTCGCAGTACCAGCTGCGGGACGCGAGCCGCGGCGGCCAGTCCACCAGCGACCTCAACAACGGCACCGACGGGACCGGTTCGCTGTTCGCCAACACCAGCGACAGCTTCGGCGACGGAACCGTCAACAGCCGCGAATCCGCCGCCGTCGACGCCCAGTTCGGTGCCGCGACCACCTGGGACTTCTACAAGACGACCTTCGGCCGCAGCGGCATCCGCAACGACGGGGTCGGCGCGCTGAGCCGGGTGCACTACGGCTCCAACTACGTCAACGCCTTCTGGGACGACAGCTGCTTCTGCATGTCGTACGGCGACGGCAGCAACAACACCGCACCGCTCACCGAGATCGACGTGGCCGGCCACGAGATGAGCCACGGCGTCACCGCCGCGACCGCCAACCTCAACTACGCGGGCGAGTCCGGCGGCCTCAACGAGGCCACCTCGGACATCATGGGCACGATGGTCGAGTGGTACGCCAACCTGCCCTCCAACCCGCCGAACTACTGGATCGGCGAGCTGATCAACCTCAACGGCAACGGCACCCCGCTGCGCTACATGGACCAGCCGAGCAAGGACGGCGGCTCGGCGGACTACTGGGACGCGAACGTCGGCAACCTGGACGTGCACTACTCGTCCGGGGTGGCGAACCACTTCTTCTACCTGCTGTCCGAGGGCAGCGGCGCGAAGACGATCAACGGGTTCAGCTACAACAGCCCGACGTACGACAACTCCACGCTCGCGGGCATCGGCCGGGACAAGGCCGCGCAGATCTGGTACCGCGCGCTGACCACCTACTTCACCTCCACCACCGACTACGCGGGCGCCCGTGCGGGCACCCTCAGCGCGGCCGCGGACCTGTACGGGTCGGGCAGCGCGGAGTACAACGCGGTCGCCGCCTCCTGGACGGCGGTCAACGTCAACTGACGCCGCTCCCGGTCGACTTCGGGCATGAGGGAAGACCGGAGCCGAGCCGGGGCCGGGCCTGGTCCGATCGGGCCCGGGAGTGGTGTCGAGGGCCCCGCCGGGCCGTGGGTGCCGGCCGGCGGGGGAGTACGGCAGGGGCGACGGTGAGCGGACCACCGTCGCCCCTGCTGTGTGACGCCTGACGATACGTCAATTTCGGTTCTCGTGCAGCTTCCACTCCGATTCGCCGATCGGCGGCTGAGCGGGCGGGGCGCCGGCGGCACCCCTCGGCGTGCGGGCGGGGCGCGGGATTCCCCGCCCGCGCAGCGGCCCGGCTACGCCTCGGGACCGTTCTCCCGTCGCTGGCGCAGGAGTTCGGCGTACTCGACGTGCACCCGCCGGTCCATGGCCAGGGTGAACTGGGCGTCCGCGACGGTGCGCGCCAGCGGCCGCACCCGCATGATGCGCTCGGTGAGCCGGGCCGCCTCGCCGGGCGGCAGCGGGGTGTCGGCGGACAGTGCGCTGAGCAGGTGCTCGCTGACCACCTCGATGAAGACCTCGGCGATGGCGTCCACGTGCTCCCGGGTGCGCC
Source organism: Kitasatospora sp. NPDC002543 (assembly GCF_053594915.1). Classification (NCBI taxonomy): domain Bacteria; kingdom Bacillati; phylum Actinomycetota; class Actinomycetes; order Kitasatosporales; family Streptomycetaceae; genus Kitasatospora; species Kitasatospora sp. NPDC002543. Next base: position 7,918 of record NZ_JBSFWR010000085.1, read on the forward strand.
GGCTCGCCTCCAGTACGGCCGAGAGCGGCACCCCCTCCGCCACCAGCTCGGTGGTGGCGTCCATCAGGCGCCGGCTCACGTGGGTGATGCCGTCCTCCTCGACGGTGATGTAGCCCTGGGCGATCGACTCGGCGGTGTTCTCCTCGGTGAGCTGGTCGCCGAAGACGGTCCTCAGCTCGTCCCAGTCCAGCCGGACCGGGGTCTCGTCGGACCACGGCGCCACGATCGCCGCTTCCAGCCCGATCAGCTCGGCGACGTCCCGCCCGCTCTCGCCGGCGCCGATCAGCTCGGCGATGCCGCCCAGGGTGTGGCCGCGGTCGAGTAGCTCGCCGATCATCCGCAGCCGGGCCAGGTGCTCCTCGCCGTACCAGGCGATGCGGCCCTCCTTGCGGGGTGGCTGGAGCAGTTTGCGCTCGCGGTAGAAGCGCAGGGTGCGGGTGGTGATGCCGGCCGCCTCGGCCAGTTCCTCCACCCGGTACTCGCGTTTTCTGTCGTCCGCAGCAGCTCTGACCTTGTCCACGGCGATCAGCATAGGACCGTCGGCCCGGAAGGCTCCCCGAACCGGAGCCGTCGCGCTTCTTCCATCCGGTGTCAGCAAGGGCTACCCTGCCAACCATGCCAGTGATTACTGGCGCGATTGGCAGGGTCCCGGAGGGCAGCCCACCGGGAGGTCCCGGGCACCGGCCCCGGGAGAGCGCGACGGTCACGTCCCACCCTCAGGAGGTTGCCGCATGGCATCCAGCAGCAAGCGCCCCCGCTCCGGCGCGTCCGCAGCGACCGGCACCAGCGCCGGGCAGGAGCCCGTCCCGCACGTCCGGGTGGCGGTGATCGGCTCCGGCTTCGGCGGCCTCGGCGCCGCGGTCCGACTGCGCCGCGCCGGGATCACCGACTTCGTCGTGCTGGAGCGGGCGGACTCGGTCGGCGGCACCTGGCGCGACAACAGCTACCCCGGCTGCGCCTGCGACGTGCCCTCGCACCTCTACTCCTTCTCCTTCGCGCCCAACCCCGACTGGCCGCGCAGCTTCTCCGGTCAGCCGGACATCCGCGCCTACCTGGAGAAGGTCGCCACCGTCTTCGGTCTCCGCCCGCACCTGCACTTCAACACCGAAGTGCTGGAGGCCCGTTGGGAGAGCGAGCAGACCCACTGGCGGATCACCACCTCGGCCGGCCAGTGGACCGCCGACGCCATCGTCTCCGCCGCCGGACCGCTCGCCGACCCGCAGATCCCCGACCTGCCCGGGCTGAGCGGCTTCCCCGGCAAGGTGTTCCACTCCTCCCGCTGGGACCACGACTTCGACCTGACCGGCAAGCGCGTCGCGATGGTCGGCACCGGCGCCTCCGCCGCCCAGATCATCCCGGCGATCCAGCCGAAGGCCGGCAAGCTGACGGTCTTCCAGCGCACCCCGGCCTGGGTGCTGCCACGCCGCGACCGCGAGATCACCCAGCTGGAGAAGTGGCTGCACGGCCGCCTGCCGGTCACCGCGAAGATCCGCCGCGGCACCCTCTTCGCGCTCCGCGAGATGCAGGTGGACGCGTTCGTGCGCCGCCCCGGACTGCTGCGCCTGGTCCAGCAGCTCGCCGAGCGCCACATCGCCCAGGGCGTCCCCGACCCGGAGCTGCGTGCCCGGCTCACCCCGGACTACCGGATCGGCTGCAAGCGCATCCTGCTCAGCAACACCTACTACCCGGCGCTCGCGGCGGCCAACACCGAGGTCGTCTCCTCCGGCCTGCGCGAACTGCGCGGCTCCACACTGGTCGCGGCCGACGGCAGCGAGCACGAGGTGGACGCCATCGTCTTCGGCACCGGCTTCCACGTCACCGACATGCCCATCGGCGCGCGGGTCTTCGGCGCCGACGGCACCAGCCTGGCGGAGGAGTGGAAGGACGGCATGGAGGCGCTGCGCGGTTCCACCGTGCACGGCTTCCCGAACCTCTTCTTCGTCATCGGGCCCAACACCGGCCTCGGCAACAGCTCGATGATCCTCATGATCGAGTCCCAACTCAACTACATGATCGACGCGTTGACCACGCTCGGATCGATCGGCGCCGCCGCGATGCAGCCCACCGCGCGGGCCCAGCGGCAGTGGAACCTCGAACTCCAGCACCGGATGGACCGCACGGTCTGGACCACCGGTGGCTGTCTCAGCTGGTACCTCGACCCGAACGGCAAGAACACCGTGCTCTGGCCCGGCTCCACCACCTCGTTCCGCCGGGCCACCCGCAAGGTCGACCTCGGCGAGTACGAGCTGATCATGCGCACCGCACCGGCTGCCACCCGGGCCGTCCAGGGGGTGTCCGCATGAGCGGCGTCCACCTGCCCGAGGAGTACGAGCCACCCGTTCCCGTCGAGGAGTCGAGCGTCCGCTCGGCGGACGGGATCCGGCTGCACGTCGAGGTGCACGGCCGACCCGGCGCGCCCACCGTGGTGCTCGCGCACGGCTGGACCTGCTCGACCGTCTTCTGGGCCCCGGTGATCCGCCGACTGGCCGACCGCTACCGGGTGGTCGTCTACGACCAGCGGGGCCACGGGCGCAGTGAGATCCCGCCGAGCCGGGCCCGCTACTCGACCCGGGCACTGGCCGAGGACCTGTCCGCCGTGCTCGCACGGACCGTCCCGGCGGGCGAGCGGGCCGTGCTGGCCGGGCACAGCATGGGCGGGATGACCATCATGGCCGCCGGCGGCCGCCCCGACGTCGCCGAACGGACCGCCGCGGCCGTCCTGATCTCCACCGGGCCGGGCGAGCTGGTGGCCGAACTCACCGTCCTGCCGCCCGCCGTACGGGCCCGGCGCCTGCGGCGCTTCCTCCACCGACAGCTCCTGCGCTCCCGGCTGCCGCTCGGGCCGGTCTCGCCGGCCAGCCGGGTGGCGCTCAAGTACGCGACCATGGGGCCCGGTTCGCCCGCCGGGCAGGTCGAGGCGACGGCCCGGATCGTGCACGCCTGCCCGACCGTCGTCCGCGCCAACTGGGCCGCGGTGCTGGACCGGCTGGACGTCCACGCCGGGCTGGCCCGGCTCGCCGCGCCCACGGCGGTGGTGGTCGGCACCGGCGACCGGCTGACCCCGCCGGTGCACGCTCACCGGATCGTCGCCGAACTCCAGGACCCTCAGGGGCTGTTGCTTCTGCCCGGGGTCGGCCACATGGCCCCGCTGGAGCGCCCGGCGGAGGTCGCCGCCGAGATCCACCGGATGGCCTCCGCGTTCCTGGCGGCCGCGCCTTCAGCTGAGCCTGCTCCTGTGTCTGCTCCTGCGCCTGCCACCGAGGTGCCTGCCGCCGTTACCGCTTCCGTCGACGAGAGGACCGCCGTCTCATGAACGCCATCCCGCCGTTGTCCGCGCAGGTCGTCGTCGTCACCGGGGCCGCGCGCGGCGTCGGGGCGTCGCTGGCCCGCAAGCTCGCCCGGCGCGGTGCCAAGGTGGCCCTGCTCGGACTGGAGCCGGAGGAGCTGAAGGCCGTCGCCGCCCAGTGCGGCCCGTCCGCGACGAGCTGGGAGGTCGACGTCACCGACCTCGAAGCGCTGGAGGACACCGCCCGGCGGATCAAGGAGCACTACGGGCGGATCGACACCGTCGTCGCCAACGCCGGGATCGCCATCGGCGGGCCGCTGGCCGACAGCGACCACAGGGCGTTCAGCCGGGTCATCGAGGTCAACCTGCTCGGCAGTGTGGCCACCGCGCGGGCCTTCCTGCCGGCGCTCACCGAGAGCCGCGGATACCTGCTGCAGATCGCCTCGCTCGCCGCGCTGACCCCCGCGCCGCTGATGAGCGCCTACTGCGCCAGCAAGTCAGGGGTGGAGGCCTTCGCCCACTCGATCCGCGCGGAGGTGGCGTACCAGGGGGTCAAGGTCGGTGTCGGGTACCTGAGTTGGACCGACACGGACATGGTGCGCGGGGCCGACGAGGATGCCGTGCTGCGGCAGATGCGCTCCGGGCTGCCGTGGCCGGCCAACAAGACCTACCCGCTGGAGCCCGCGGTGGAGCGGATCGTCGCCGGGATCGCCCGCCGCTCCGCCCACGTCTACGCGCAGGCCTGGCTGCGCGGCATGCAGCCGGTGCGCTGGCTGCTGCCGACCCTGATCTCGGTGGTCGGCTCCCGCGAGGTCGCCCGGCTCGCTCCCCAACTCGCCGCCACCGCCGCGAGCCGGCTGCGCGCCGTGGGCGCCGGAGGCGCGGCGGACACGGCGGTCCGGGGCGGCGGGAGCCGGAACTGACGGCTGGCGGGTGACAGCCGAAGGATGACAGATCACAGATAACAGCTGACAGATTTCAGAGTCTGTCAGCTGTCATCTGTCCGTCGTGTGTTGTTCGTCCGCCGACCCCGCCGACCCCGCCAGCTTCGCCAGCGTCTCCAGTGCCCGCCCCAGCACCGGCAGCGGCGGGGAGGCGAGTCCGACCCGGACGGCCGAGGGGGAGCGCCGGGGGTCGACGGCGAAGGCCGTCGCGGGCGTGACCGAGATTCCGGCCCGCGCCGCCCCGGCGACGAAGGTCTCCGCCCGTCGGCCGGCCGGCAGCTCCCACCAGAGGTAGTAGGAGCCCGGGTCGGACCGCAGCCGCCGGCCCGCCAGCACCTCGCGCGCCAGGAGCTGCCGGGCCGCCGCGTCGGCGCGCTTCGCCGCCTCCACCGCGGCCAGCGTGCCGTCCCCGATCCAGCGCACCGCCGCCTCCAGCGCGAAGCCGCTCGGCGTCCACCCGCCCGAGCGCAGTGCCCCCGCCACCCGCTCGCGCAGCGCCGCCGGCGCGACCGCGAACCCGGTGGTCAGCCCCGGGGCGAGCCGCTTGGAGAGGCTGTCCACGAGCACGGTGCGCTCCGGTGCGAGCGCGGCCAGCGGTACGGACCCGGGCCGCAGGAAGGACCAGACGGCGTCCTCGACCGCCGGCAGGTCGAGCCCTCGCAGCACCGCCGCGACCGCGACCGCCCGCTCGTGCGGCAGGCTCGTGCCGAGCGGGTTCTGCAGACGCGGTTGGACGTACACCGCGTGCAGCGGCCCGGCCCGGTGGGCGGCCGCCACGGCGTCCGGCAGCAGTCCGTGCCCGTCCACGGCCAGCGGCACCAGCGTGATGCCCAGGCGCTCCGCCACCGCCTTGACCACCGGATAGGTCAGCTCCTCCACGCCCAGTCGCCGGCCGGGCGGCACCAGCGCGGACAGCGCGCCGGCGATGGCCTGCCGCCCGTTGCCGGCGAACAGCAGGTCCTCCGCGTCGACCTGCCAGGAGTCGATCGACACCAGCCCCGCGAAGGCCCGCCGTGCGGCGCCCGTCCCGGCCGCGCCGACGGGACGTAGCGCCTCGCCCAGGGCGTCCGGCCGCAGCAGCGGTGCCAGCCCGCCCGCCAGCAGCGCGGCCTGCCCGGGGGCGGTGGGGTAGTTGAGCTCCAGGTCCACGGGGGTGGCGGCCGGTTCCGCCAGTGCCACCCGGGCGTCGTCCGGTGCGCGCCCGGCCCGTACGAAGGTTCCGCGTCCGACCTCCCCGACGGTGAGTCCGCGCCGGGCCAGTTCGCGGTACACGCGCCCCGCCGTGGAGTTGGCGATGCCCCGGCCGCGGGCGAAGGCGCGCTGGGTGGGCAGCTGCTGGCCGGGCCGCAGTCGCCCGTCCGCGATCTCGGCGGCGATCCGGTCGGCGATCAGGCGGTAGTCGTCCATTGCCGGTCGGCCCTCCAGGGGTTCCTCGTCATGGTCTTCCCGTCCTTCCGCCCGTACCCCCGTCGCCCGCGCCGTCCCATATTGCACCGAGGGCAAAGTCATCATTGCATCGACCTGGCGGCCCGCCCTAGCCTCCTCGTATGGACGCGTTGACATCCGCCGTGGACGGCCGGGCCGTGCTCGGGATCGCCGCCGTGGCCCTGGGCATGGTGCTGTCGCCCGGGCCCAACATGATCTACCTGGTGTCCCGCTCGATCGCGCAGGGCCGCCGCGCCGGGCTGGTCTCGCTGGTCGGGGTCGCTGCCGGGTTCCTGGTCTACCTGGCCGCGGTGACGGCCGGGGTGGCCGCGGTCTTCTCGGTGGTGCCCGTCCTCTACACCGCGATCAAGCTGGCCGGTGCCGGCTACCTGCTCTGGCTCGCCTGGAAGGCCGTCAAGCCGGGCGGTACGGCGGTCTTCGCGCCCCAGCAGCTCCCGCCGGACCCGCCGCGCCGCCTGTTCACGATGGGTTTCCTGACCTGCCTGCTCAACCCCAAGATCGCCATCATGTACATCTCGCTGCTGCCCCAGTTCGTGGTCCCGGAGCGCGGTCACGTCGCCGTGCAGAGCCTGCTGCTGGGCCTGACCCAGATCGCCGTCGCGATCACCGTCAACGGCCTGATCGCGGTGAGCGCGGGCGGCATAGCGGCCTTCCTCAACCGCCGGCCCGGCTGGTTGCGGATCCAGCGCTACGTGATGGGCACCGTCCTCGCCGGACTCGCCGTGCACATCGCCGCCGACCGGGCCAAGGCCGTCGCCGTCTAGCGCGGACCGGCCACCGGAACCGACCGGCTGCTGCCGGACCTGGCCCCGGGGACCGGCCCCGCCCGGCTACTGGCAGCGACTGGCGACCCGCAGCACCTCGTACCCGGCCTGGACGAAGCGGCCGTCCAGCGCCGGAGCGGTGTTGGCCACCGCCGCGACGGCCGCCGATCCCTCCGGGGAGAACCCCACGAAGGCGGTGAACCCGCGGGTGCCACCGCTGTGGAAGTAGAGGTCCCGGTCGCCCGAGCGGCGGTGCATCCACACCAGGCCGATCCGGTCGGTGGAGTGCGGAAGCCGCAACCGCAGCCGCTGGACGTCCCGCAGGGCGGCTCCCAGCCCGTCGCCCGGGTCTGCGGCGGGTTCTCCGGCGGGGTTCGGCGCCGGGCCGGATCCCGGGGCCGCCGCCGTGCCGCCGTCCAGGTGGGCCCGGAGGTAGCGCAGCAGGTCCGCCCCGTCGGCCCGGACCGCGCCGGCTCCCGGCAGTCCGGGAATCCGCCAGGGCGGGAGCGCCCGTCCGCGGCGGTACCCGGTCGCCCGCCCCGGTGGATCCGGGGCGCAGGTCGTGGCGTGCAGGCCCAAGGGCCGGCAGATCCGTTCGGCGAGCAGATCGCCGTAGGGCATCCCGCCGGTCTCGGCGAGCAGCCGTCCGAGCAGGCCGACCCCGTAGTTGGAGTACCCGTAGCGGCTACCGGGCGTTCCACGTACCGTGGTTCGGGCCAGAGACTCCCGCAACTGCTCGTCGCCGTACGTCTCGTACGGGTTGCTGAACCAGGCCGGAACGGCCTTGGCGAGCAGCCCCGGGGGGAGCCCGGGCAGGCCCGAGGTGTGGGTGGCCAGGTGCAGCAGTCGGATGGGTTCCGCCGAACGGACCTTCGCCGCGCGCCAGCGGTGCGGCAGCCGGTCCTCGACCGGGTCGTCCAGGGCGAGTTCACCGCGCGAGGCCATCTCCGCGAGCAGCAGGGCGGTGAACGTCTTGCTGACGGAGCCGAGTTCGAAGACGGTGCCGGGTGTGCAGGGCGCGGCGCCCGGGCTCCGTCCGGTCCGTCCGAAGCAGCGCACCTCGGCCCGGTCCCCGTGGACCAGGGCGATCGTCACGGCGGTGGCGTAGGGCCGGGCCGCCCGGACCGCCGCCGCGACGGCGGCGTCCAGACGGCTGGCGTCCGGGCGGTTGGCGTTCGAGCGGCTGACGTTCGGGCGGTTGGCGTCCGGGTGGCTCGTATCCGGGCCGTGCGAGGTCGGGCCGCTCGCGTTCGGGCCGATCATGCCCAGAAGCTCCGTGTCTGCCCTGCTCGCGCCGTGCCCGTTCGCGTCGGCCCGGCTCAAGAGGCCACCGGTGTGCCGCCGAGCGCCCGGGAGAGCGTGACGGTTGCCGCCACGACCCCGACCACCGCGGTGTGGCAGTGCTGGCGGAAGTCCTCCTCCGGGTCGTCGTTGTCGGGTGCGGAGCCCTCGCACTTGATCATGCCGTCGGCCTGCTGGGCCGCGGTCAGCGCGTCCCAGCCGGTCCGGCCGGTGACCGGTTCCCCGATGCACGAGTCCACGATGAGCAGTTCACCGGCGAGGTCCCACTGCTCGATCTCCAGCCAGATGTCGAGCCAGACCGGCAGCCAGTCGCGCAGGTAGTCGCGCATCGGCTCGGGCAGGCACTCGGGCCGGGCGCCCCAGTCGGTGAGGTGGAAGACGGTGTGGGTGACCTGGTAGGCGATCACCCAGGCGATGGTCCAGGGTTCGGGGAGGGCGCCGAGCCAGGTGTTCCGGGCCAGTCGGGGCCAGTCCGGCTGCGGTTCGAGGCCCGAGATCCGCCGGGCGTTGGCGAGGGCGAGGTGGCGGCTGCCCTGGATCTCGACGGCGTGCACGGCTCGGAGCCGGCCGATCGAGGTGAGCAACTCCTCCATGGCGGCGTGGCGGTAGCCGGACCGCGCGAAGTGGCCGTACGTCTCCAGCGGGTCGACGAGGGTGACGTGCCGCAACTGGCGTTCGAGCAGCAGGTCGCCCTCGCCCAGCTGGCCCCAGGCGGCTTCGAGGAGTTCACGCGCGAGGCGGGCGTCGTGCGGGCCGGTGACGCCGTCGCGCAGGACCAGGGAGGAGGCCAACGCGGCCTCGCAGAGCGGCTTGTAGACGTCTTCGGGGTCGGCCAGGTCGACGATGGTGCTTTCGTCGAGTCGGCTGTAACCGCGCTGGTAGCCGTCGTGCAGCCAGGCCAGTGAGCGGGAGCCGAGCTGTTGGGCGGTGGCGAGCACCTCGGTGTCCGTCATCTCGTCACCCCGTTCGGGCCGTTCGTGTCGTCCGGGCTGCCGACGCCGGTCGATATGGTCAACAGGCGCTGGGCGATGGCGAGTTCGAGGGAGGACCGGGCCGTTCCGTCGCCGGCCAGCCGGATCCGGTCCAGGACGGGTTCGAGCTCCAGTCGCAGCGTCCGGCCGTCGGCCCGGGCCCACGCGAGCCACCGGGCGAGCCGGACGGCGGTGGTGGGGTCGCGGCGGAGCATGCTGCGGACGGCCCCGCGGGCGAGGTCCAGGGTGTTCGCGCGGGCGGCGTCGTGCATCGGGCCGTCCATCGTGGGCAGTGCCAGCGAGGAGAGCTGCGCCATCCGCTTCGACCACGCCTGCCAGCCGACGTCCTCCGGGCCGGACAGCGGGGCGGGCGGCGGGACGGCGGCCCCGTACGGAGTGCGGGCGAGCAGCAGGCCGGCCGCCCAGTCCTGCCATCCGATCACCAGTGCGGCCTCCTGGGAGGAGGGGACGGGTGCGGGGAAGGCCACGCGTGCCTCGGCCAGCAGGGCGGCGGTGGTGCCGTCGGGCTCCGCGCCGGTGAGCAGCTGCGGTGCGAAGAGGTCCGCACCCAGCACCCGTACCGCGGCCAGCAGCGGGCGGGGCACGAGGCTGTCGGGGTCCGCGAGTGCGGCCGTGCCCTCGCCGTCCCGGAGGACGGCGAGGGTCCGGTCCGCCACCCGCTCGACCGCCGCGGCGTACTCGTCACGGAGAGGGGTCTCGGCGGTTGGCATGGTGATCGGGTCCCCCTTCAGGAGGGTTGGTCACGGGCGCGAGGCCCGACAGTGGAGGGGTCGACCTACCGGGTCGGCTTCTCCTTGGGGCCCTTCGGCGAGAGGAGCAGCAGGGCGGCGAGCAGCACCGCGCCGGCGGCCTCGGGCAGGTACGTGGGCGCGTCGGACACGACGGCCTCGTCCTCCACCATCAGGCTCGCGAGTGTCTCGGCTTCCAGCGTCGCGCTGTGTGACGTCGAAGCCGTTTCGGTCCGGAACTGAGTAAGCATCAGATGTGCCTCCTCAAATGGATTTCACCGCCCGGTCGGACGATGCCCCTGTTCGACATTACGAGCACCCCCGGGGACCTGCATCCGCAGTGCGCTGAGCTGCGGCATTGCCCTGGATGTGGGCCCGGGTGCGAGGAGTCGGTACGGTCGGGGGCATGACCACAGCCTTGATCACCGGCGCGACCGCCGGCATCGGAGCCGCCTTCGCCCGCCGGCTCGCCCGCAGCGGCTACCGGCTCGTCCTGGTGGCCCGAGACACCGAGCGCCTGGAGCGCGCCGCGGCCGACCTGCACGGCAGGTACGGCATCGAGGCGGAGGTGCTGACCGCCGACCTCGCGACCGACGAGGGCATCGGCGCCGTGGAGGGCCGGCTCTCCGACTCCGCCCGCCCGGTGGACCTCCTGGTCAACAACGCCGGCTTCGGCAACAAGGGTGCCTTCGGGACCGTCCCGCTCGACGACGAGCTGGCCATGCTGAAGGTGCACATCGAGGCGATCCTGCGGCTGACCACGGCCGCCCTGCCCGGGATGCGGGAGCGCGGGCGCGGGGCGATCGTCAACGTCGCCTCGGTGGCGGCCTTCCTGCCGCGCGGCACGTACGGAGCGAGCAAGGCCTGGGTGGTCAGCTTCACCCAGGGAGTGCTGCGCGACCTCGGCGGGACGGGCGTGCGGATGATGGCGCTGTGTCCGGGCTTCACCCGGACCGAGTTCCACGAGCGCGCGGGCATGGGCACCGGCAACATCCCGTCCTGGTCCTGGCTCTCCGCCGAGCGGGTGGTGGACGAGGCGATGCGCGACCTGGCCCGGGGCCGGTCCGTGTCCGTGCCGGGCAAGCGGTACAAGGCGGCCGTGGCGATCGCCCGGGCGCTGCCCTCCGGCAAGCTCGGCGGGCTCTCCTCGAAGGCCGCGCGGACCTACCGGACCAACTGAGGGCCGGGGCGGTCGGGCCACGGCGGTCGGCTGCGGGAGGGCGGCCCCGGGCGCTGGGCGCTGGGCGCCGGGCGTCGGGCGTCGGACGTCGGACGTCGGACGTCGGACGTCGGACGTCGGACGTCGGACGTCGGACGTCGGGCGGGGCGGTGAGGGCGTCGGGCGGGGCGGTGAGGGCGTCGGGCGGGGCGGTGAGGGCCGGGGGTGGGGCGTCGGCGAGGGTCGCGGGCGAGGAATAGAGTCGCCCTCACTATTAGCTTGTCTAACAATGAGCTACCCTCGCTATGCTGACCCCAGCCCGACCGCCCGCCCGACCGTCCCACCCAGGGAGGCCCGTCCTTGAGGCCCACCACCATCGACTGGACCCCGCCCGAGCGCGCCGCGGGCGAATCCCGCCCGCCGGCCGAGTGGCGCCGCATCCTCGCGCTCTTCCGCCCGTACCGGGGCCGCCTGGCCGTCGTCGGGCTGCTGGTCGCCGCCTCGGCCGTGGTCTCGGTCGTCTCGCCCTTCCTGCTCAGGGCCGTCCTGGACACCGCCATCCCGCAGGGCCGCACCGGGCTGCTCAGCCTGCTCGCGCTCGGGATGATCCTCACCGCCGTGGTGAACAGCATCTTCAACGTGCTCCAGACGCTGATCTCCACCACCGTCGGCCAGCGCGTGATGCACGACCTGCGCACCGCCGTCTACGGCCACCTCCAGCGGCAGTCCCTGGCCTTCTTCACCCGCACCCGCACCGGCGAGGTGCAGTCCCGGATCGCCAACGACATCGGCGGCATGCAGTCCACGGTGACCTCCACCGCGACCAGCCTGGTCTCCAACCTGACCGCGGTGGTCGCCTCCGTCGTCGCCATGGTCGCACTGGACTGGCGGCTGACCGTCGTCTCGCTGCTGCTGCTCCCGCTGTTCGTGTGGATCAGCCGCAGGGTCGGCCAGGAGCGCAAGAAGATCACCACCGAGCGGCAGAAGCAGCTGGCCGCGATGAGCTCGGCGGTCCAGGAGTCGCTCTCGGTCAGCGGCATCCTGCTGGGCCGCACGATGGGCCGCTCCGGCTCGCTCGCCCGGGAGTTCACCGAGCAGTCCGACCGGCTGGCGGGCCTGGAAGTGCAGGCCAGCATGGCCGGGCGCTGGCGGATGAACACCATCCAGATCGTGATGGCCGCGATGCCCGCACTGATCTACTGGGCGGCCGGACTGACCTCCGCCGCGGGCGCGCCGATCGTCTCGGTCGGCACCCTGGTCGCCTTCGTGACCCTCCAGCAGGGCCTCTTCCGCCCGACCGTCAGCCTGCTCTCCACCGGCGTGGACGTGCAGACCTCGCTCGCGCTCTTCCAGCGCATCTTCGAGTACCTCGACCTGCCGGTGGAGATCGAGGAACCGGCCGAGCCGGTCACCCTGACCGACCTGCGCGGAGAAGTCCGCTTCAAGGACGTCGACTTCCGCTACGACCCGGCACAGGAGCGCCCGACCCTGTCGGGCGTCGACCTCACCGTCCCGGCCGGGAGTTCACTGGCCGTGGTCGGCGAGACCGGCTCGGGCAAGACCACCCTCAGCTACCTCGTGCCGCGGCTGTACGACGTGACCGGCGGACTGGTCACCCTGGACGGCGTGGACGTGCGCGAGCTGTCCTTCGACACCCTGTCCCGCGCGGTCGGCGTGGTCTCCCAGGAGACCTACCTCTTCCACGCCTCGGTCGCCGAGAACCTGCGCTTCGCCAAGCCCGGCGCCAGCGACGCCGAACTCGTCGAGGCCGCGCGGGCCGCACAGGTCCACGACACCATCGCCGCCCTCCCGGACGGCTACGACACCCTCGTCGGCGAGCGCGGCTACCGCTTCTCCGGCGGCGAGAAGCAGCGCCTCGCGCTCGCCCGGACGATCCTGCGCAACCCGCCGGTGCTCATCCTCGACGAGGCCACCAGCGCGCTCGACAACCGCACCGAGCACGCCGTCCAGCAGGCCGTGGACGCCCTGGCTGTCGGCCGCACCACCATCACCATCGCGCACCGGCTCTCCACCGTCCGCACCGCCGACCAGATAGCCGTGCTGGACCACGGCGAGGTGGTCGAACTCGGCACCCACGAGGAGCTGGTGGCACTGGACGGCCGGTACGCGGCGCTGCTGCGCCGGGAGGTGCCGGAGGCCGCCGGGCGGCCCGAGCCGTCGGCCGTGGCGGCCGAGCCCGTCTGACCGGCCGGACGGTCCGACGGGCCGGGCGGCTGGGCGGCTGGGCGGTGGGGCGGTCGGGACAGCCGAGGCGGCAGGGCGGCAGGGTGGCCTCGGGCTGAGCGGAGGGCGGTCAGGCGGCCTTCGGGACCTCGTTGTAGCTCTCCGCGACCTCCTGGCCGGAGAGCCGCTGGATGGCCGCCATCACCTCGTCGGTGACCTGCCGGCGGGCCTTCAGCGAACGGGCCTGCCCGTGCAGCTCGTCGAAGTGCAGCGGCTCGCCGAAGCGGACCGTCACCTTCTTCAGCCGCGGCACCCGCTTGCCCACCGGCAGGATCTGCTCCGGGCCCTCCAGCGCCACCGGGACCACCGGCACGCCCGCGGTCAGCGCCAGCCAGGCGACGCCCGTCTTGCCCCGGTAGAGCCGGCCGTCCAGGGAACGGGTGCCCTCGGGGTAGATACCGAACGCCTTGCCGCTCTCCAGGATCTCCAGCGCCGACTCCAGCGAGGCCTGAGCGGAACGGTAGGTGCCGCGCTCGACCGGCACGGCCCCGATGGCCTCGAAGAAGCCCTTGGAGAGCCGGCCCTTGAGCCCGGTGCCGGTGAAGTACTCGGCCTTGGCGAGGAAGTGGACCCGGCGCGGGGCGGTCAGCGGGATCACCACGCTGTCGATGAAGGACAGGTGGTTGCTGGCCAGGATCACCCCGCCCTTGCGCGGCACGTTCTCGATTCCCTCGATGACCGGCCGCCAGATCCCCCGCGAGACCGGTTTCAGCACCAACTTGGTGGCGAGGTCGAGCACGATTCCCTCCCTGGACGAACGAACGCCCGGGAGGAGCCCGGGCCTGCAATCAGATCCGCAGACTACGACACCGACCCCCGCGCACGTCCACTCCCGACGACCGTGGCGCACGCCACGGCCGGGTAGGGTACGGCCGTCCGAACCGAGCGACACCCCGCAGTACCCAGGAGGGCACGATGGAGACCACCGAGGCGATCAAGGCCTTTTTCGACCGCTTCGACAAGGACGGCGACGGTAAGATCACCGCGGCCGAGTACGCCCTGGCCGCCAACGAGATGGGCGACCACGACGTCACCCTCTCGATGGCCGAGGCGCTGATCCACAGCATGGACACCAACCACGACGGCGTGCTGACCTTCGAGGAGTTCCTGGCTGCCCGCCAGCGCTGATCCCGCCCCGGGTCCGCTCCGGGCCGCTGTCGAGCCTGCTCCGGACCTGCGTCGACGGGGCCGGTCGCCGTACCGGCGGCGCCGGCCCCGTGCGCCGGCCCCGTGCGGAGCCTGTTCCCGTGCGCCGGCCCCGTGCGGAGCCTGTTCCCGTACAGGCTCTCCGCGTGAGCTCCTCCGGCGGGTGCTACCCCCGCTCCACCGGGAACACCCGTCGCACCACCCGCTCCGCGGCGCCGCCGTCGTCCCAGACGCAGAACTTCGCCCGGAACCGCTCCCGCGCGGCCGGCTCCGGGTCGCCCGCCAGCAGGGCCCGCGCCAGCCCGTCCGCGTCCACCGTGACCGCGCCCGGCGGCTCCGCGAACAGGTCGAAGTAGACGCCGCGTTCGCGCTGGTACTCCTCCCAGTCCGGGGCGAAGATCACCACCGGCCGGTCCAGCACCGCGTAGTCGAACATCATCGACGAGTAGTCCGTCACCAGCACGTCCGCCGCGAGGTAGAGGTCCTCGACGGTCGGGTGCGTCGAGACGTCCACGATCCGAGCCGACTCCGCCCCGGCCCCGGTCAGGTCGCCCGGGCCGTCGGTGTGGAAGTAGTGGGTGCGCACCAGCAGCGTGAAGTCCGGGCCCAGCCGCCGGGCCAGCTCCGCCACGTCCAGCAGCGGCACGTAACCGCCCTTGCTGCCGCGGTGGGTCGGCGCGTACAGCACCGCCCGGGTGCCGGGCCGCAGCCCGAGCCGCTCGCGCAGCTCCCGGACCTCGTCCGAAGTGGCGTTCGCCAGGCGGTCGTTGCGGGGGTAGCCGGTGTCCAGCATCTCGTACCGGCCGGGGAAGGCGCGGGCGAAGTGCCCGCTGGTGTGCGGGTTGGGGGAGACCAGGAAGTCCCAGCGGTCGACGGCCTCCTGGAGCAGGTCGAAGTCCATCCCCTCGGCCGCCGCCGGGTGGTCGCGCAGGTCCATGCCCATCGCCTTGAGCGGGGTGCCGTGCTGGGTCTGGACGTGCACCGTGCCCGCCCGCTTCGTCATGGTGCGGGGGAAGTTGACGTTGTTGACGAAGTACTTGGCGGTCGCCATCGCCTTGAGGTAGGCGGGGGTGTTGACGATCACGTAGGGCACCCCGGGCGGCAGCGTGGCGGCCTGGGCGCGGTTCTCCACCACCCACACGCCCCGGATCCGCGGGGCGAGTTCCTTCGCCTTCTCGTAGATCGCCGCCGGGCTGCACGCGTAACCCCGGTGCCAGTACGCGGCGTAGACCGCGAGGTTCGGGTCCAGCGGCAGCCGGCGGAACGCGTTGTACGCGGTGAACCGGGCGCCGCTGCGCATGCCCTTCTTCACCGCGGGTGCCACCGCCCTCGCCCCGCGCTTGAGTTCGCGCGGCAGCCGACCGGTGCGGCGCAGTTCCGCGTACGCGATCCGGGCTCCGCGGGCGGCCAGCCGGTACTGCACGCCGCGCACCCCGCCAGGGAAGCGGTAGCCGGCCGGGCGGTGGCGGTCGAAGTGCCGGGCGATCCGCTGGAAGAAGTCCTTGCGCAGGTCGGTGGGGACCAGGCCGGGGGTGTCGTAGACGTTCAGCGCCTGGCGCACGGTCCGGTCGAAGACCAGGGTGCGCAGCGAGTCCGGGACGGGCCGGCCGGGGCGGTCCGGGCGGTCCAGGAAGGCGAAGATCGCGTCGTACTGGGCGAACACGTCGGCGTGCTTGGGGGAGGCGGTCGCGGTGATCGCGCCGGCCCGGCCGCGCCGGTAGAAGTAGCAGGGCCGGTCGAGGTAGCGCAGCCGCTCGGCGGCCAGTAGCGCCGGGTAGGTGACCGAGATGTCCTCGTAGTAGCCGCGGCCGAAGGAGACGCCGAGTCCGTCCAGGAAGTCGCGGCGGAACACCTTGTTCCACACCGACATCACGGTCTGGAACAGCGCGGGGTGCTCCGCCAGGGTGCAGCCCTCGACCAGCGGGGAACCGGCCAGCACGTGGCGCCACGGGTTGGGCTCCGTCCCGCCGTCCGGATAGACGTGGGTGAAGCCGGTGACCAGCACGTCGACGGGGGTCTCCCGGCCGCGCTCCAGCGCCAGCTCGTCCAGCAGGGCGCCGACCGTCCCCTCGGGCACCCAGTCGTCGCTGTCCACGAACCAGAGGTACTCGCCGCGGGCCTGCGGGAGGGCGGCGGTGCGGGCGCCGCCGAGGCCCTGGTTCTCGGTGAGGTGCAGCACCCGCAGCCGGCTGTCGCGGGCCGCGTAGGCGTCCAGGATCGCGCCGGAGCCGTCCGGGGAGAGGTCGTCGACCGCGATCACCTCGAAGCGGGTCTCCGCGGCGGGGACGTCGCCGAGGATCGAGTCGAGGCAGCGGGGGAGGTACCGCTCCACGCCGTGGACCGGGAGCACGATGCTGAGGAGGAGGGACACGCTGGCCGAGTGTACCGATCGACCGGGTGCGACCTGCGCGGACGTCCGGGGCGGGCGTTCCGGGGCCCCGGGCGGGGTGCGGACACCGGGTTGGCGTGGCGTGCGCGCGGATGCGGGGCGGCGGCGTGATTCGGAGCCCGTGGAGGGGGGCGTGGACCCGGAACCGCCGGTGCCGGGCCCCTCGCGGGGCGGCACCGGCAGTCAGGTGGCGGTCCGGCCGACCCTCTACGGCCGACCGCCGGTCCGGGCACCGCGCGAGCCTGGCCACCGCAGCGTCGAGGCGGCCGGGCAGTGGCTCGCGGGAGCCGGAGTTCTTCATCACTCGAACACGCGCTTGAGTGCGGTGCGGGCACGGGCGCGTGCATCAGATATTGCTTGGAGGTTCGACGGGAGTCAATCCCTCGAATGTGTTCACTTCCTGAAGTCGCTAGGTTACAGGTCAGGGGTAGGCGCGTCACGACGGGTGTGGGGGTGGGTGCGGGTGTGGGTGCGCCTCGGCTGCTGCCGCGGTGATCGCTTTGTCGATGTGGCGGCTGTCCCCTCCTATTGCGGGGAGCGAGAGCAGGAGCGGGAGCGAAGGCCGGTGGGCGGTGGGCGGAATCCGGCGGGGCGTGCCGGTGCGCGGGCGGTGCGGTGCGGGGCGTCGCCGGGGTGCGGCCGTGCGCCCGGCGCGCGTCGTGCGCGGCGTTGCCGCACCCGCGTCTGTCGAAACCGGTGACGGACGGCCGGTCGTGCACCATCATTGATGCCTAGTCGTGACCGGCCGGGCGGCCCCTGGTGCTTCGTCAGTTGACGTCGCACGATACGGTGGCACAACACCAAGGACGGTTGCGCGAAGGCCGTCCGTCACGGATAGTCTTCGCCTCACGGCCCTGGCGCCTCGTAGGGGTGGGAAAACTGATGGAACACATGCAAGTGCGGACTCGGCCCCGCGTGCCGGCGATCCAGTGCGGTGTCGGCACGACCGGCCGCCGGATCGACCGACACCTGGCCGTACTCGGCGCGCCCGCACTCCCGGCGGTGGACACCGCCGAAGCGCTCGGGTTGATAAGGGAGCTCACGCCGCGCGGCGCCGAGGTCCCGACGGCCCGTCGTCGCCACACCAGGATCTCGCTGCTGACGCCGCTGCGTCGGCTGCGGCGGAGCCTCTTCGGCGGGCGCGGCTAGTCCGGCCGGTGCGGCACGGGTCCCTCCCCGCCGCCCGCCCGGGAACCGACCCGGTGGACCTTTCGGTCCGCCGGGTCTTCGGTGTTCCCGCGCGATGGCCGGACGGGTGCGCCGGAGAGTGTGGGTGCCGCGGGTGGTGTGGGTGGTGTGAGTGATGTGGTCTGAACCTTTCACCCTACGCGAGGTTGCCTCCCCGGCACGGCGAGACGGCGAGGGAGTACGCCCGGCCGGCTGACCTGGGACAGGATGGCGCCATGGCGGACAACAACCACTCCCAGACCGGGTCCTTCCCGACCACCACCTTCCAGAGCGGCACTTTCGAGATCACCACCGGCAGCCGCGAGGTCGCGCTCGACATCACCGACCGCTGCGCCGCGTTCCTCGACGAACGGGCCGCCGGGCGGGACGGCCTGCTCAACGTCTTCGTCCCGCACGCCACCGCGGGGATCGCGGTGCTGGAGACGGGATCCGGCAGCGACGACGACTTCCTCGCCATCCTGCGGGACCTGCTCCCGGCCGACGACCGCTGGCGCCACCGGCACGGCAGCCCCGGCCACGGCCGGGACCACGTGGTGCCCGGCCTGGTCGCCCCGCACGCCACCCTTCCCGTGCTCGGCGGTCAACTGGCGCTCGGCGTCTGGCAGTCGGTGGTGCTGGTCGACACCAACGGGGACAATCCGCGCCGGACCGTCCGGCTGTCCTTCCTCGGCTGACGCCCGGGCGGGACGGAATGCCTCGGACCGGACCGGCTCATGCCACCCGACGGCGGGCAGCCCGGCGGGCGGACCCCGGCGGACCCGGTGGAGGTGGTGGAGCCGGTGGAGGCGGCGGCGTTGCGGGGCTCAGCGGACGTGCGCGGCCACCGCGGCGAGGTAGCGCTCGATCGCCAGATGCTGGCAGAGCAGGGCCACCGGCCGGCCCAGCCTGGCGTACCAGGCGGACAGCCGGGAGAACGCGGTGACCTCGAACCACACCTCGCCGTCGGCGTCCATCGACACCAGGAACGCCTCCTCGCCGCGCTCCGGGTGGCCGGGGAGCGTGCCGTACCCGAAGCCGACCCGGTCCGGCTCCTCCACCGTCCACACCACCCGGCAGGGGATCACCAGCCGCGGCCACCGGAGCCCGGGCAGGTTCAGTCGCAGCAGGATCGTTTCGCCCTCCCGGGCCGGGCCGGCGGGGTAGGCCGCGAAGCCGGTGCCCAGCTGGCTGCCCCAGCCGAGGACGTACCGCCCGGCCCGCTCCAGCACCTGCGGCCCGTGCCCCAGGTGCACCCGGCGCCGCAGGTGGGCGTAGCCGTCCGGGAGCCGTCCGCCCCCACCCCGGGTGGCGCCCACCTCGGGGTAGGACGGGGTGGTGGCGCGGGCGGCGAGCAGGCGTCGGTACAGGTCGGTCGGCATGCCGGTCACGGTAGCCGGTGGGCGGGAGGGCGCCGGCGGGGGGCTTCGGCGGTGGAGCCGCGGTGGAGGGGCGGCGGCGGACGGGTTCCGGACGGCGGCGAACAGATTTCAGCGAACAGATTTCAGAAAACGTTCGCTGAAATCTGTTCGCTGAAATCTGTCACCTGTCACCTGTCCGCCGTCATCCGTCCGGCGTCATCCGTCTGCCGCGGGCCCCGAACCGGGGGAGTGTTGCCGCAGGGCAGGGGTGAGGAGTAGAGAAGACGGCATGAGCGACACCGGTACGAAGCAGGAAGCGGGCGTCTGCGAACTCGCGCCCGAGGGCGGCGGGGCGGAGGCGGCGCTGCGGCGCGACCCGGACGTGCCCGGGCCGCGAGCCGACTGCGTCCTGTGCGGCGAGCCGACCGAACTGCCCGCCGATCAGCCGGGCAGCACCTTCTGCCCGGTGTGCGCCTGGCAGCAGGCGCAGCGGATCGCCTGCTCGGGCTGACCCCGGACCGGCCCCGGGCCGCCGGCCGGCGCTATGCGTCCTCCCGCCCGGCCAGCGCCAGGGTCGAGCCGTGCCGACCCTTGTGGACCAGCAGCTGGGAGGGGATACGGCTGCGCAGGTCGGCGACGTGGCTGACGATGCCGACCGCGCGGTCCCGCTCGCGCAGCCCGTCGAGCACGTCCATGACCTCCTCCAGGGCGTGCTCGTCGAGGGTGCCGAAGCCCTCGTCGATGAAGAGGGTGTCCAACGGCATGCCGCCCGCTTCGTCGGTGACCACGTCGGCCAGGCCCAGGGCGAGGGAGAGCGAGGCGAAGAAGCTCTCGCCGCCGGAGAGGGTCGCGGTGTCCCGCTCGGTGCCCGTCCAGGCGTCGACCACCCGCAGGGCCAGGCCCGAGCGCTTGGTGCCGGTGCCCCGGTCGTCGCTGTGCACCAGGGTGTAGCGCCCGCCGGACATCCGGACCAACCGGTCGCTGGCCGCCGCCGCGACCTGCTCCAGCCGTGCTGCCAGGACGTACGACTCCAGTCGCATCCGCAGCCGGTTCTCGGCCGAGGTGCCGGCCGCGAGCGCGGCGAGCCGGTTGATCCGGCCGTACCGGTCCAGCGCCGGGGCCAGCTCGGCGGCGAGCCCGCTCAGCTGCCGTCCGATCTCAGCCAGTGCCCCGCAGCGCTCACGGGCCGCGGCCAGGGCGGCGTGCGCCCGGCCGAGCCGGTCGGTGGCGGCGCCGAGCGCGGCCGCGACGGCGGGCAGGTCCACCGGCGGACGGCCCGCGGCCTCGACCAGCTCCGGCAGCGCCAGTTCGCGGCGGACGGCAGCGGTCTCCGTGCGGTGTCGCTCCAGCCGGGCCTCCAGCCGCTCGCGCTCCTCGCGCGGAAGCAGGACGGCCAGCGCCGCCTCGGCGTCCGGGAAGCCCGCCGAGGCGGCGGCCTTGCCCAGCTCCTGCTCGGCCTCGTCGAACCGGTCCGCCGCCTCCGTGTGCGTGCGGGCGGCGGTGGCCGTCGCGGCGACCGCCTCGGCGAGCCTGGTGAGGGCCGCGGCCCGGTCGGCGACCGAGGCCGCCTCGCCCCGGGCGACCGCCACCCGGGCGGTCAGCGTCTGCTGCTCGGTGCCGAGCGCCAGCAGTCGGTCGGAGAGCACGGCGGCGCGCTCCCTCGCCTTGTGCAGCTCGTCGACCCGGCGGGTGCGGTCCTGCGACAGCCGGGCGATCTCCTGCTCGACCCGGCCGAGCGCGTCCGCCGCGTGCCGGGCCTCGCGGTGTTCGCGCTCCAGCCCGGCGAGGGCCTGCGCGAGCGCCTCCGCGCCGTCCGGTCCGGAGGCGCCCGCGGCGGCGGCCTCGCGCACCCGCAGCGCGGTGAGTGCCCCGTCGGCGTCCGTCCAGGCTCGTTCGGCGGCGGCCTGGGCCCGGCGCGCCCGCTCCTCGTCCTCGGCGTCGACCCGGCTGCCGGGCGCGGCCTCGGCGGGCGCCGGGTGCTCGGGTGAGCCGCAGACCCGACAGGCCTCGCCGGTGCGCAGCTGCTCGGCCAACTCGGCGGCCATGCCGCTCAGTCGGCGGTCCCGAAGGTCCAGGCTGTGTTCGCGGGCATCCAGTGCGGCGGTGCGCAGAGCGACGACCCCGGGCTCGGCCGCGTCGATCTCGGCGCGCAGTGCGTCGCGCTCCCGGGCCGCGCCCAGGCGGTCGGTCAACTCGCTGTGCCGGCCGTCCAGTTGCTCGACCAGGGAAGTCGCAGACCGGGCCTCGGCGTGCTCCTGCTCCAGGCGGCCCAGCTCGCCCTCGAACTCGGCGAGCCAGTCCTCGGCCTCCTCGGCCAGCTCCTCGGCTGCGCGCCGATCCACCGTCAGGACGGCCTGCTCGCGGGCGAGTTCGAGGCACCGGCGCTCCTCCTCCCGGGCCGTCTCCAACCGGACCACCTCGGCCCGCAGCCGCAGCTCGGCCTCGGACAGTCCGGAGGCGTCCGCCCCGGCGAGCTCCCGGCCCTCGGCGCCGGAGCCGGCCAGCACCTCGCGGTGCCGGCGCTCCGCCTGCCGCGCCCGCCCGAGCGACTCGGCCGCGTTCTCCCGCAGCCGCAGCGCCGACTCCACCCCCACGGCCTCCTGGGCGGCGGCCAGCCGCTGCCGGTCCGCGGCCGCGGCCGGCTCGAACCCCGCGAGTCGCTCGGCCAGGCCCAGGGCCTCCCGGTGCCGGCGCTGGCGACCGGCCAGCTCCTCGGCGGCCTCGCGCCGGTCCTGGGCGGCGCGCTGGGCCTGCTCGGCGTCCGTGAGGGCGGCCTCGGCGACGGCGAGCTGTTCGGCCGCGCCGCTGCGCAGGACCGCGGCCCAGCCCAGCACCCCGGTGGCCAGGCCGCCGGCCGCCGGCCCGTCGGCGTCCTCGGCCGGCACCCAGTCCGCGGCGGGCTCGGCGTCCGGACCGGCCGCCTGCTCGGCCTTGCTGGCGAGGTCCCGCAGCCGACGCCGGCCGGCCTGGATGGCGGCCTCCTGGCCGCGACGCTGCTCGGCCAGCCAGGCCTCCACGTGCTGGAACCGCTCGGTGTCGAACAGTCGCCGCAGCAGTTTGCCGCGCTCCTCGGAGTCGGCCTTCAGGAAGCGGGCGAAGTCGCCCTGCGGCAGCAGCACCACCTGGCAGAACTGCTCCCGGTTCATACCGATCAGCCGGTGGATCTCCTCCCCGGCCTCCTGGTGCGACTTGCTGATCCCCCGCCAGCCGGGCGTGCCGTCGCCCGTGTCGAGGACCCACTCGCGCAGCAGGGTCTGCGCCCGCTCGACGGTGGTGCCGGTGCCGACCTTCTTCGGCCGGCGCTGCTCCGGCAGCCGGGTGATCCGGAGCCGCCGCCCGCCGAGGGTCAGTTCCAGCTCGACCGAGGTCAGCAGCTTCGGGTCGGCGTGGTCACTGCGCAGCCGGTTGGCCCGGCGCGCGCCCGGAGTCTCGCCGTACAGGGCGAAGCAGACCGCGTCCAGCACGCTGGTCTTGCCCGCGCCCGTCGCGCCGCGCAGCAGGAAGAGCCCGCCGGCGGCGAGCGCGTCGAAGTCCACCGTCTCGCTGCCCGCGAACGGGCCGAAGGCGGTGACGGTGAGCGAGTGCAGCCTCATCGGGGCAGGTCCGCCTTCCGGTCGGCGGTCTCCCGGACGCGCTCGAAGCCCTCGCTCAGCCAGCCGAGCTCGTCCGGCTCCGGCTCGGCGCCGGGGCGGACGTGGCGCAGGAAGCCCTCCGCGATCTCCAGGTCCGCGCGGCCGCTGACCCGCGCCGCGTACGACTGCGAGGGCTCGGTCCCGCTCCGGTCCGGATCGAACAGCAGCTGGAGGGTGTGCGGGAAGCGGCGGCGCAACTGCTCCATCGGCTCGCTCGGCCGGGCCGCGTCGGTAAGCGTGGCCTGCACCCAGGACTGCTCGTGCTCGGCGTACTTCTCGTCGGTGAGCAGCGCGTCGAGGGTGTCGCGGAGAGTCGCCAGCCGGCGCGGTTCGGGGCAGGGGACGCGCTCGGCCGTCACCGAGCCGTCGGCGGCCAGGTCGACCAGCCACATGGTCTTGCGCTGGTTCACCTCGGAGAAGGAGTAGGCGAGCGGGGAGCCGCTGTAGCGCAGGTGCGGGGCGAGCGTCTGGCAGCCGTGCAGGTGACCGAGCGCGGCGTAGTGCACCCCGTCGAAGACCGACGCGGGCACGGAGGCGACGCCGCCGACCGCGATGTCCCGCTCGCTGTCGCTCGACGTGCCGCCGGTGACGAAGGCGTGGGCCAGCACGACCGCCCGGGTGCCCGCCGGGCGCGCCGCGAGATCGGCCCGGACCTGGTCCATCGCCGCTCCGAGCACCGCCGCGTGCCCGCCCTTCGCCAGCCCGAACCGTTCGCGCACCAGGGTGGGCTCCAGGTAGGGCAGCCCGTACACGGCCACGGGGCCGTGCTCGTCCGCCAGCAGGACGGGCTCGGCGCAGCCGCCCGGGTCGGTCCGCAGGTGGATGCCGGCCCGGCCGATCAGCCCCGCGCCGACGCCGAGGCGGCGGGCCGAGTCGTGGTTGCCGCTGATGAAGACCGTCGGCACCCCGAGGTCGGCCAGCCGGTGCAGCACGTCGTCGAACATCGCGACCGCTTCCAGCCCGGGCAGTGCCCGGTCGTACACGTCTCCCGCGACCAGCACGGCGTCCACGCCCTCGGACCGGACCACGTCCACCAGGTGGTCCAGGAAGGCGCGCTGGGCGTCGTGGAGGCTCTCGCGGTGGAACGAGCGCCCGAGATGCCAGTCGGAGGTATGCAGCAGTCGCATGGTCCCCGACCCTAACGCGCACCGCCGACAAACCCGCCCGGCCCGGTGGAACCACGCGTCCTAGGAGGTCCGGGGGCCCGGGAGCGCGGACGGCTGACGGCGGACGGAAAACAGATGACAGCTGACAGATTTCGAAATCTGTCAGCTGTCATCTGTCGGTCGTCGCCTGTTCCGCGAGGGTCGGCCCGCCCCTGCGGAACAGGCGATGTCCGCGCTCGGCGTTCCCGCGGGGCCCGCGCTTGCGATCGGCAGGGCCTGCTGAGCTTGTTCGATTACCTGGGGTGAATTGTCAGTGGCTCTGTGTATGTTCCTCGACGTCGGCCGGTCCGTTCGGGGCGGCCGACGGCATGGTCCGGTACCGGGCGAACGAGAAGAGGGAGGACCCATGGCCGCTGTGCGGGAGTCGGCGAGTGCGGTGTGTTCGGTGTGTTCGGTGGGTGAAGTGGGTGAGGCGCGGGGCGCCGCGGCGGGCCGTCCGCCGCGGGCGCGTCGGCGGGTGCTGGCGCTGACCGGGCGGAGGCCCGGAGGGGGTGCCGGTGGGGCGTCGGCCGGCGGTCCCTCCGGGGTGGTGCCGCCCGGGGGCGGGCGGCCGCCGGGTGCTCGTGCGGGAGGGGGTGGGGCGCGTGCGGCCGGGTACGGCGGGCGGGTCCGGGGCGCGCCGCCGCCCCAGCCGGTGGCGGTGGCCCTGGCTGTCGATGCCGGGGACTTCGCCGGGTTGGCGCGGTACGGGCTGTTCGGCGGGCTCGGGCACCAGGCCTACCTGCGGCGGGCGGAGGAGCAGCTCACGGCGCTGCACCGGCAGGGGCTGGAGGTGCACCTGCGGGTCCTGGAGGCGGGCGACTTCGAGGACTACTGCGAGGCGCTCGGCCTCGATCCCCGGATGCCCTCGGCCCGGGTCGCCTACGCGGGCGATCCGGAGCTGGCGGGGGAGCCGTTCGTCTACGCGGGGGAGCGGCTGGCCGAGCTGGTCCCCGTGCTGCTGGACGACCACCGGGCGCGGGTGCGGATGTCCGTGGCCTGCGCGGCCCTGCTGGACGCGGTCGGCGACGACCCCGCGGGGCAGTTCCGGATGGCGGCCGTGATGCGGTACGTGACGTCGGTCTACCTGGCGCTCGCCGAGGGCGCGGGGGAGGGGTGCCACCTGCTGACGCTGCGCTGCCACGGCCCGGAGGACGGTGAGGAGCTCACCTCGGCGGTGGACGTCTGCGTGGAGGACGGGCGGCTCCACCCCGCCGGGCGGGACGCCGAGGCGTTCTGCGTCACGCTCGCGGCGGGGGTCGCCCTGGGCGGGGAAGGTGCGCTGCTGCTGCACGGAGATCCCGCGGTGGGCGTACGGGCGGTCGGCCGGGCCGAGGGCCGGTCCGGTCCGCCCGGTGGTCCGGCCGCCTCCCCGGCCGGTGCTGCCGTGCCCCGGCCGCCGGTGCTCGGCTGGGCGTTGACCGGCGGGCGGTTGCGGCCGATGACCGCGCACGAGGTGTTCGACGAACTGGCCGACGACGCCGCGCGCGGGCTGCCCTTCCCGCCCGGGGTGGAGCCGCTGCCCGGCTTCCCGCTGCCCGCCTTCCAGGGGGCGGCGGAAGGGGGTGGGCCGCTGGGGTGATCCGGACGTCCGCCGTCTCCGCATTCGCCGGGTTCACCGCTTCCCTATCCACCATGCGGCGCTGGGGACTGTTCATCGACCGCCTGTTCGGGGAAGATTCGGAGAAGATCAACAGCAGGAACGCGCGGTGCCCCACGCCGCCGTTCCCGCCGCTCCGTACCGCGCCCTGCAGGTCCTCCCGCGCACCGCCGGTCCGGCGGAGCCCGACAGCGAGAGGGGGACGGATGAACGAGCGGAGCGAGCTCGGCGCCGGGGGGTGCGCAGGGGCGGGAGTCCCCACCGGGCGCTGCGGGGCGAGAGCATGAGTCCGATCGAGTACAGCGCGGAGATCGCCGAGCTGCTCGGGAAGGTGAGGCGTCGCCCCACGGCGGGTTGGCCGTGGCGGGCGGGCGAGCAGGTGCCCGAGGGGCTGCCGGTCAAGCAGTCCTGGGGGTGGCTGTTCGCGCCGGACGGGAGGGTGCTGACGCTGGTGAACCCCCGGGACGGGATCTGCTCACTGCCCGGCGGCTCGCTGGAGCCGGAGGACGGCGGGGATCCGGCGGCCGCCCTGGCGCGGGAGGCGGCCGAGGAGGCGCAGGCCCTGATCGGCGGGCCGTACTACCTCGGTTACCTGTACGACCGGGTCGGTTCGGCCAACGGCGGGCACGAGTGCGCGCGGGTCCGGATGGCGGCGGCGCTGCGGGCGGTCGGCCCGAGCGCGGCCGATCCGGCCTCGGGCCGGCACTACCGGCGGCTGCTGGTCGCGCCGGGCCTCGCCGTCGAGCTGCTCGGCTGGGGCGCGCCCGGGCTGCGGCAGGCCCGGGTGGCGGTCGCCACCGCCGCACGCCGGCTGGGTGTGCCCGTGGCCGCGAACGAGGCGATCGAGGAGCTGCCGGTCGAGGGCTGCACGGTCTCCCGAGGTGCCGTGTACCAGGGCGCACTGCATTCCGGCGGTGGTCATTCCGGCGCGCACGGCTGAGCGCGCGCGCCGCCGTCCTCCCGCGGGACGTCCCGGCGCCCTGCCGTCGGCGTCCTGTCCCCGACGTCCTGTCCCTGATGTCCTGTCTCTGACGTCCTGTCTCCGTCCCGCCCTTGACCCGGAACGCCGTGTCGGCTCGCCGCCCTGACGTGACGGCACGCGGGCCCAGACCTGTCGCCGTTCGCAGGGCGGTTCCGGCGCGCCGCCGTGGCCGACGTCAACATCGGACGCACGGAACGGCTCGGCCGCAACGGTGAATTCCGGGGTGCTGTCGATGCCCCTTTTGACCCACCTTCCGGCATTCCCCGACGGGTGCCATCGGCCCCCCCTGCGTCCGCTGACTCCTGATCGGAATCTGACCCGGCGATGGCCGGGCGGCGGCCCCCCGCTTATCTTGCATGGAATTTCTGCAAGTTGCCGGTCCGTCCGAGCCGCGCTACGCGCGTCACCCTGCACCCCTGCTGACCTGCGTGAAATCACGCAGTGTCAGCGGCAGTTCATCTCCGGGCTAGCGGACGGCCCGTCAATATCCTTGGCATGACCGCTTCCGGGTTTGGCTACTGCCTGGTATCACTTCTGTGACCCTCACCACGCCACCCCACTGGAGCTGTGATGATCCGTCCTGCCCGCGCCCTGTCCATCGCCGCCATAGCTGCAGGCCTCACCATGACGACGCTCTTCGCCGCGTCGTCCGCGAACGCCGCCGGCGCCAACTACGTGGCCCTCGGCGACTCGTACTCCTCCGGCGTCGGCGCCGGCAGCTACCTGAGCGACAGCGGCAGCTGCAAGCGCAGCACCAACGCGTACGCGTACCTCTGGAAGAACGCGCACGCGCCGTCCTCCTTCAAGTTCGTGGCCTGTTCGGGTGCCAAGACGGGCGACATCCTCAACAGCCAGATCTCCGCCCTGGATGCCAGCACCACGCTGGTCAGCATCTCGGTCGGCGGCAACGACGCGGGCTTCGCCGACACCATGCAGACCTGTGTCCTCGGCTCGGACACCGACTGCGTCAACGCCGTCAACACGGCCAAGAGCTACGCCACCAACACCCTGCCCGCCCAGCTGGACAAGGTGTACTCCGCGATCAAGGCCAAGTCCCCGAAGGCCCACGTCGTGGTGATGGGCTACCCGCATATCTACAAGGTCGGCGGCAGCTGCATCTTCGGCATCGGCGACACCAAGCGCGCCGCCATCAACGGCGCGGCCGACACCCTGGACGGCGTCCTCGCCAAGCGGGCCGCCAACGCCGGCTTCGCCTTCGGCGACGTCCGCAGCATCTTCACCGAGCACGAGATCTGCGGCTCGCAGACCACCTGGCTGAACAGCACCACCCTGCCGGTCGACGAGAGCTACCACCCGAAGGCGGCCGGCCACGCGGGTGGCTACCTCCCGGTGTTCACCGCGTCCTGACGGACCGCCGCAGGCCGCCGTCCACTCCCGGGCCCGGGGCGGACGGCGGCAGCGCCGTTTCAGCCCCCGGTCGGTGGAGGTCCGCTGCTCGCCGGTCCGGTCGTGGCGGGCCCCGGTGCTGCCGCCCCGGTCGGCGGGAAGGGGATCCCGGCGAGGACCGGTAGCAGTTCCGCTTCCTCGAAGCTCAGGTGTGCCTCCAGTTCGGCGGACATCCGGTCCAAATCCTGGCGGAGGCGCCCCGGTTCGGTGACCTCGATCCCGGCCAGCAGGGCCACCAGCTCCTCCTTGATCCGTCCGATGGTCCGGTGCTGCTCGTCGAGCCGCGCGAGGACGTCGGCCAGCTCCGGATGGCTGCGCCGGAGGGCGGGGAAGATCGCGGTGTCCTCGCCGGTGTGGTGGTGCGTCAGCCCGTCGCAGAAGGACAGGCAGTGCCGACGCAGTTGCAGCCCGAGCGTGGCCGGTCGGCCCGGGGCCTGGGCGTGCGCCTCCTCCCGTACGAGGCGCAGTTGCGCGCGCAGCCAGGTGTGCGCCTCCAGCAGCTTGTCGGCGAGGCTGCGCACCACCGGGGCCGGGCCGCCGGCCGGCGGATCGGGCCGTTCCAGGACGACGACCGGCAACTCCCGGTCGGTGTGCTCCTGGTAGTCGCCGTAGCCGGGTGCCTGCCGGACGACGGCGGCGAACAACCGTTTCCGGCGGTCGCCTTCGGCGGGTACGGCGACGGTGTCGAAGGCCTCGGTGCCGAGCTCGACCCGGACCAGCGGGTGGGCGAGGAGGTTGCGGTACCACTGGGGGTGTTCCGGCGCCCCGGCCGCCGAGGCGACGACCAGGAGCAGCCCCTCCGCCCGGACGTACCCGAGCGGCACGGTGTGCGGCCGCCCGGAGCGTGCCCCGGTGGTGGTCAACAACAGCAGGTCGCCGCCCTCGAACGGGCCGCCGACCCGCCCGCCGTTGGCGCGGAACTCCTCGATGACAGTCAGGTTGAAGGATTCGAAGGACATGGGCATGGGTGTGTGCTGGATCTCCGGAGAGGAAGGGGTGGTCGCGGTCACCCGCGGTTCCGGTGCCGTGTCGGAGCCGGTGGTGCGGCCGGTCGTGCACCCAGCGACCGTCGGGTTGCCGGTTGCCGGTTGCCGGTTGCCGGTTGCCGGTTGCCGGCCGCCAGCCGCCGGCCGCCCGCCGCGATGCGTCGAACACAGGACGCAGGACATCAGGACACAGGACTCGTGCACGGGACACCGGCAGCGGTTCGCGCACGGGAACCGTGGTGACCGCCGGGCGTCAGATCAGGGAAGCGGAGAGGGTGCTCATCGCGCATCGTCCCTTCGGAAGGGTGCTCGCTCGGCTGTCGGCCGGCCCACTGCTCTGTGGCCGACGCCGCGCTGCACGCCCCCATTAGAGCCAGGCGGCGGACGCGCTGTCAACGATCACCCGCGCCGGACGGCGGAGCGCCGCCGCCCGGGAGGGGGCGGCGGCGCTCCGGGGTGGGACGGCGGTCGTCAGCGGAGGTAGTCCACCAGGCCGGCCGGCTTGAGTCCGGCGGCGTCGGCGGCGGCGAGGGCGCGCTGGAGGTCGGCGGCGAGGGTGTCGGTCCAGTGCACCAGCACGACGTCGCCCGGCTGCAGCAGGCCCGGGTGCCAGATGTTGGAGGCGCCCCAGCTGAAGTCCGCGTCGGCGGTGAGCACGGTGCGGATGCCGCAGTTGGCGGCGGCCTGCAGGGTGTCGGCGTTCCACGTGAAGTAGGGCGGGCGGAAGAACGTCGGTGCGGTGCCGAAGAGGCGGGTCATGGAGTCACGGGCGTCGCAGATCTCGACCTGCTGCCGCTCCAGCGGGAGCGTGGTGAGGTCGGTGTGGGAGACGCTGTGGTCCTGGATCGAGGAGCCGGGCGCGGCGGTGACCCGCTTGAAGAAGGCCGGGTCGGTGGCGGCCGGCATCGGCAGCGGGAAGGCGGTGATCGGCAGCCGGTGGTCGGCGATGAACCGTTCGGCCTCGGGGGTGCGCTGCCAGCCGTCGTCGACGGTGAAGAAGACGACCTTGTCGCTGGTGGCGACGGAGCCCGCGGGCGCGGCCGGGGCGGGTGCGGGGCCGTCCACCCGGACGTCGTCCACGGAGAACGGGCCCTGCTGGTACCAGCCGTGGACGTAGAGCCGGATGCTGCGCGCGTTCGGGCCGGTGGTGAACCGGGTGCTCAGCCGCTGCCAGCCGCCGTGGGTGGTCTCCGTCCAGGCGGGTGCGACGTCCTTGCCGGTGCCGGTGGCGCCGAGGTGGACGAAGTCGCCGCGCACCCAGGCGGAGGCCGTGTAGGTGGTGTTGGGCTGGACCGCGACGGTCTGGGCGCATTCCCCGGTGGAGTCGGGGTTCGCCGGGGTGACGGTCAGCGCGGAGGTGCCGGTGTGCGGGGCGGTGGCGGTGACGGCCGCTTCGGCCGGACCGCCGGTGCAGCTCCAGCCGGGGATGCTGCCCCAGTCGGCGAGGTCGGGGGAGGGTGCCTCGAACCCGGGATTGGTGGCGAGGTTGACGGTCGGCACGGCCTGGGCGCTCGGGCCGTCGGTGACGGCGGGTGCGAGGCCGGGGCCGGGGTCGGCGGTGGCCGCCGGGGCGGCGAGCCCGGTGAGCAGCGTGACCGAGGCGGCCAGCGCGGACAGGCGCAGGGGCAGGCGGACGGAAGGGCACACGGAAGGGCGCGCGGAAGAGCGCGCGGAAGAGCGCGCGAAGAGGCGCACGGAAGAGCGCGCGAAGAGGCGCGTGGACATCGACACGTGAGGACTCCAGCAGGTGGGGGTACGCCCGTGGGGAGGGCGTGAGTGGAATCGGACCGTGGAACTCTGGATCGTCGCAACAATGGACTAGACCAATCGGGCCGTCAAGGGAACGGCGGATGAACCCCGGCCGCCGCCCGTCGTGCGGAGCGAGGGGACAAGACGCTTCGTCAGGAAACCCGCCCGCCGGCCCGGTTCAGGACCGGTACAGCTCCTCGATGTCCGCCGCGTAGTGCGCGGCGATCGCCCCGCGACGCAGCTTGAGGGAGGGGGTCAGCAGCCCCTGATCCTCGCTGAACTCCCGCGGCAGCAGCCGGAAGGCGCGGATCGACTCGGCCCGCGAGACGGCCGTGTTGGCGGCCGCCACCGCACGCTGGACCTCCACGTGCAGCTCCTCGTCCGCGAGCGCCGTCCACGGGTCCGACTGCTCCCGCCCGTGGGTCTTCAGCCAGTGCGCCAGCGCCGCCGGGTCGAGTGTGATCAGCGCGGCCACGTACGGCCGGTCGTCGCCCACCACCAGGCACTGGGAGACGAGGGGGTGCGCCTCGACCCGTTCCTCCAGGGCCGCCGGAGCCAGGTTCTTGCCGCTGCTGGTGACGATCAGGTCCTTCTTGCGCCCGGTGATGCTGAGGTAGCCGTCCTCGTCCAGCCGGCCCAGGTCGCCGGTCGCGAACCAGCCGTCGACCAGGGACTCGGCCGTGCACCGCGGGTGGTTGAGGTAGCCGCCGAAGACCGAACCGCCGCGCACCCACACCTCGCCGTCGTCGGCGATCGCCACCGAGGCGCCCGGCACCGGCTGTCCGACCGTGCCGAGCTTCTGCCGGCCGGGCGGATTGGCCGTGATCGCGGCGGTGGTCTCGGTCAACCCGTAGCCCTCGTACAGCTGGAGGCCGGCGCCGGTGAAGAACAGTCCCAGCTCGCGCCGGAGCGTGGAGCCGCCGCACATCACGCTGCGCAC